>NZ_SNMT01000038.1:0-26886 GCF_013350575.1 Salmonella sp. SG203 | reverse complement strand
CAGTTGCCAGACCGCAAGATGTTTTAACAAATCAAAAGGGGTTTTAATAACTGACTTAAAGCTGAAAGCTTTCCGGAACCCCCAGCCTAGCTGGGGGTTTTCCATAGACAATCAGACGGCAGCATCTGCCGTTTTTCTTCGTACACCCGCTGCGCCGTCATCACCAGTGCCCGGCGCAGCAGCCCCCGGTCAGCCCGGCTCAGCTTTTCGTCCTTCTCACCCCCCGTTATCATCAGAATAGCGGCAATCTCCATCTCACCCAGCACGTCACGTTTGTCACCGGCCGGAGCGCCATTTTTAATCAGTTCATCCGTAACGTCCTCGCCCAGTTCCGGCAGCTGATTCTCATCCAGGGTCAGGTGTTCCGGCGGGATGTCCAGAATCAGGTGCGAGTCCGCAAATACCGGCAGACTCACCCCGCTACCCACCTTATTCACCGTCAGCCCCAGACTCCGGCAGTAGTCGGCCAGCAGACCGAACGAGTTGCCCGACTCCACCAGAACCAGCCGGGGACGGTGCATGGCCAGCATCTGACACAACACCACGCAGAGGGTCGCTGATTTCCCCGCCCCGGTCGGTCCGAACAGCAGCAGGTGCGCGCTGTTTTTACGGTCTTTCAGCGGGTCAAAGTGCAGTGGTTCGCCGCCACGGTTGAAAAATGTGATACCGGGCTTACCCGTCCCCGTTGAACGCCCGTATACCGGTGCCAGACCGGCAAAATGCTGTACAAACGTCAGCCAGGTGTACCACCGGTGCCGGTCCAGCTCCGGGTTAAAGCACATCGGCAGGGCTCGCAGATACGTGTTCAGCGGCGAGAGGTCATATTCCGGATTCAGCGGTTTCAGCCCGGCGTTCATCAGGGTGGTACTGAGCGACAGATGGTGATGGTCCAGCGTCTTCATGTCCGGCGCCTTCAGCAGAAAAGTCAGCGCCCCGCGGTACAGCTTGTGTTTCTCTTTCAGCCAGCTTCGTGCCGCCTCCACCTGGTCCCGGGTACGCTCAGACTCCACGTTATCCCCGAGAGCCCGTTTCCCCAGCCGGGCAAACTCCTCCTCCAGCTCCTTCTGCGGCTGTACCAGCAGCGTCAGGCAGGCCACCGTGCCCGGCGGCATCATGTCCATCAGCGCGTTAATACGCTCACCACGTACACACTCCGCCGTCAGGTGTCCCGTTCCGGGCGGCTCCGTCAGGTTTTCCACCGCCACCGCCCGGTGCAGTACGTCATCAAACCACCATATGCCTTTCTTCGCGTCACTGCGCGGACGGGTGAAAAACAGCGATTCGCTGAAATCCGTGTCCACCGGCAGCGTATCCTGACGGCTGTCACGCCATCTGGCCGTCCGGTACAGCATCTGCCGGTCAATCCACGACGGGGCCGGATTAAACAGCCGCAGCAGCCAGGCGTGGATTTGTTCACCGTTCTGCCGGCGGCACACCACCCCGGCCTGACTCAGTGCTGCCGACAGCCGGTCGCAGGTCTGACGAAGCTGGACCACCGGCGGGTACGTTTCACGCTGCCGCGGGTTCACGTAGCGGTACACCACCATCCGTATCTGCCGTATCTGCCCGCGCCAACTGACCCCTGTCACCACCTCGTCCTGAAACAACCCTGCCGGGCGGCTGATGACCTGCAGATGACGTTCTGTCTCCGAAAGCCAGGCCTCCGTAAACGCGCTGCCCTGTGCAGCCGGGCTGACATAGCCCCTGATGTGGTCCATCTCCGCCGTCAGGTCCGTTTCATCCTGGCAGAAGAACTGCACCACCCACTGGTGACTGCTGCGCTCTTCCGGCCCGTTCTGCAGCGCCACTTCCGCGATGTCACGGATTTCTTCCAGGCGCTCCGCTGAACGGCCGTCCGTCTGCGTCGGGGTCAGGCTGAACACAGCCCCGACAGACACCCCGTCATCAAGCAGCAGACATTCATCCTCCGGCAGGTATTCCACCCAGGGCAGAAAATCAATAAACGACGGGCCGTGCGCATAGATTTTTGCCTCGTCGCGGCGGGTCAGCTTTCCCTCCCGCTTCAGCGGCTCACGCCCTGACGGATGGGGTATCCGGGGTACAGATTTATTGCGTTTACCGGAAAAAAGACTGAACATCTACAGCGCCTCCGTTCGTTCACCCGGCAGGGCATACTGTGGGCGGCTGTAAAAAGGAAAGACCGTGCTGTACCCCGGCACCGGCGCACTGCCGTCGGCCAGATGCGGGAAGACGTACATCACCATGTCGGGGTTCGGCAGCCGCGGGAACTGCTGGCTGAGTTCGCTTTCCTGCGTGCGGCTGTAGCTCTCTGCCTGCGTGCGGCCGCCCTGCCGTTCCGGCTCCGTCAGCGGCCGGCGCAGGGCTTCCCGGACCTGTGCTCCCTGTTGTGCGCTGCCCGACCTGTGCTGCCATAAATCCGGCATCGTGCTGTCCCCCGCCGGCAGTATCGCCTCCTTACTACTGCTGCACCCTGCCAGCAACATCCCTGAAAGCATGACTGCGGACAGGCAATATCTCGCTGTCGTATTCATCATTTGTCTGTATCCTCAGTCCAGTCCGTCGCTGCCGGTATCACCACCCGGCAGCGTGAAGTCGTACTTCACCCGGCGCCCTTTTTCGGCATAGTCAATATTCAGCTGGCGTGTGATATGTACCGCCACCGGCGCCCCGGGAGGCACATACACCGCATCGAAGGTCTGCCCGTAGCGCTCCTTCACCCACTGCGCCACTTCCTTAAAACTGCCCCCCAGCGCCTGGCCCAGCACCGCCTGCCCGGCATTTCCGGTCAGCGCCGACGTGATACCCCCGCTGTCGGTGGTGTTGTTCGTGTACTGGCTGGCCGTCAGCGCGTCACCCGCCGAGGTCCCCAGCGCCAGCAGGCCGATGGTCGGCAGGTATGAGGACGCGTTGGATTTACGCTCTCCGCTGATACACGGAATACCGCTGTTGTCTGACAGCCAGCCAATACTGCCGCCGTTCCCGGACCCGCCGCCGTTTTCACTGCCGCTGTTATCGGTCCGGTCTGAGGGGGCGGGCAGGGTTCTGACCGTGCCGTCGGTAAACACAAACGTGATGGACGTGACGCTGCCGCGAACGCACGACAGCGTCCAGTCACCGCTTGCCGTACCCGACACAATGGCCCCCTCCACCTCCGGCAGCTCAATCCCGTTGGCCGTCAGGTTGCCCCGGCCAATCATCACCTTGAACGGATAGGGGTCGGTTACTTTGTTATTGACCGGCACCCGCCCCAGTAGCGCCGTCATCGCCGTACTGCCCACCAGGGTTGAATTCTCCGGCAGGGTGTACACCGGGTCGACCGGCCCGTCGTCCTGACCGTTATCCAGCCCCTGCCGGTGGTTCGCGTTCCGCTCCAGCGCATTTTTCTCCCGGGTAATCGGGTTGTCCTCCAGGAATGAGGTGGCAAAACGGGGGGCCAGTCCCTGTCCGCCCTGCGGCTCCGCCGGAACCGCATCCTGCGGGTCGACCCAGCGGAAACCGTCTGCGTTCCCGCCACCGGAGAAACCGGGCTCCAGCCCCAGCCCCACGGGGATATCGCCGCCCGCCTGAGCCGTGGTTGTGGATGAGGATGTACCGCCCGGCGCCAGCCCGGCCAGCATGGCGTTAAACTGGTCCGTCAGCGTGGTTTTCTGCTGCGCCAGCGCCTTCTGCGTCCGGTCTTCTGCATCAGATACCGCATCAGCAATACGCTGGTCCACCTGGCCGTTGCCGGCCTGCAGCTTCCGGTTCTCTTCCTTCAGTTCCCGGTTCTCCTTCATGATGTCGCCCTGCTGGCGCTGAACCTCACCCAGCTTTCCCACCAGGGTGTTCAGGGTGTCCTGCGGCGTGTCGCCTTCTATTCCCAGCTCCCGGAGCTGCTCCGGGGTCAGCTGCGGCAGGGGAATCTGCTGTGTCGCCGTTTTCTCCGGGGGACCGGACGTGCAGGCGCGCATGCCGACACCGGCTGCGCCCAGCAGGACTGCCGGGACAAGAACCTTCACCAGGGCGTTGGATTTCAGGGTGGCCATCAGCGTTGCCCTCCCTTTATCGCAGGTGCCGCAGCCCCGGCCTCCGGCGGGTCACCTGACACCAGATACAGCGTGGTGGTGCATTCCGGTTTCCCGTTCATCTCAGGGCAGCCATACCGGAACATGCCTGCCACAAACTTCCCGGTGAGAGCCCGTGGATCCACTTCCACATTACCACCCCGCGTATTACGTACCCCCAGGACTTCCACATTGTATCCGTCCCGCACTCTGTCTGGTGGGACGGGCACATCCAGTGGTGCGTCGACTTCGAACCCTATTTCCCGGAGCTGTCCCGGGGTCAGATATAATTTCGTCTGTTGCGGAATATCAGATGTACTGGCACGTATGCCGATCGCAGCAGCCCCGACGAGAATCGCCAGAGACATGAGAAAAACGAGAGGGGCCGGTACTTTTACCCGTGCACCGGATTTCATGGCGGTCATCAGCGCTTACCTCCCTTCCCTTTTGTCGCAGGTGTCGTTACTGCGGGTTCAGCGATAAACGCCGTCTCCGGTCGCCCCTGCATCACCAGGTACAGGGTGGTGGTGTCTTCCGGCTGTCCGGCCGATCCCAGCCATCGGTGCTGGAAGGTCGCCGCCACAAACCGTCCGGTAAGCGCCCGCGGGTCCGTCACCACCTTTCCGCTGCCGGTGTTACGCACCTTCAGCGCCACCACGCTGTACTCTCCCCGCACCCAGGCGGCCAGCGGCCGGATATCAACGGGTTCAGACGGATACAGCGTGGTGATGTGTGACGGCAGATGAAGCGGAAGGGGATGAACACCCGGCAGGGATTCGACCGTACGCAGCGGGGCGTACAGCGTCTGCGCCGCATAGCGGGTCAGCACCACCGGCAGCGGACCGTTCAGCTTCGGGGCCGGACGGGAAGCCGGGGCTGGCACCGGTTCGCGCCTGCCACCATTGCGCCCTGCGTCTGAAGCAACTGCGCTGCTCCCGTCAGCCTGAGCGGCCCGGGTGGCGCTCTCCACCGTCCCGTGGTACACAATCTGCACCGGCTCCCGGACCGTTTTGCCGTCGGTGGCGCTGACGTCAATCAGCACCATCTCACCGCTTTCCACATCCTTCAGTACCAGACGGGTCGCCGGGAAAGCCGCGTGCGCATCGAGATATACCGCCCCGCCGCTGCTCTGGATACGCAGCTTTCCGTCCAGCGACGCCGGAAATCCCACCTTCACGTTTTTGTCCACAAACACTATCCGCTCCTAGCCCACCGTCAGCGGCACCTGCAGCGGAATACGCTCCCACTCCATCAGCTCCACCGCGTGGCTGAACGGGCTGTACAGCGTGGCCGTCAGCAGCAACATGACAGGACTGCGACCGTGTTTCATTCGCGACTCCCCGTGTTGTCCATCTCACTGAGCCCCGACACCTGCAGTCGCTGCGGGGTGCCGGCATAACAGTCCAGCGCCAGCCCGAACGGGTTTCGTTCCGGGTCACCCTCCCACTTCACCACCCGCAGCGGATAGCGGGTCAGGGCGCGCTTGACCAGCACCGCGTGATAGTACTCATCCGCCACCAGGTCCAGGTTCACCACCCAACTGTCGCGGCTGCTCTCCCGCACGCTGTTGCTGTTGTACCCCTGCATCGGAATTTCATACACCATGCGAACCCGGTCCCTGAGTTCATCGTGCGCGCGGCGCAGTTTCACATCCCTGTTGAGAAAATCCTGGCAGCCCGGCGTCAGGTAGGGACTCATCTGCGCAATTCTGGCCGGATAGTCCGCGTCACCATTCTTCGGCCAAGCATTGAGCTGCTGGAAGATGTAAAAACCGAAGCTGTAGACGGTAGGGTCAGGAACCTCCCACCATTTCTGCGTACTGCCGGAACGCAGGTCCTGCGGCACATGCACGGTCAGGTCCCGGGGCGCCAGCATCCAGCCCGCCATTGAAAACACCGCCAGAATACCCAGTACGCCACAGGCAATGCGAAGTGTCAGAATATGGCTGTCGCGCTCGGACAGCGCGTTACGAAAGCGGCTCATCAGCGCCTCCTCACCGTGCGCCGGAGTTCCCGGCAGGGACAGTCCGTGAAGAAACGATACCCGCCATAACGGCAGCTGCCTTCTGTACTGCCGGTCACCCGGGCAAGCTGCAGCGTGACGTGCTGCCAGAGGTAGTTGTCCGGCTTGTTGCGTTTATAACGCGTCAGCCAGCCGCCGCTGAGCCAGACCATCGGCAGGGGCATCAGGATGGCCAGCATGGGAAAGGCAATCCAGCCCGCGAACGGTGCCACCAGTACCGCCGTCACCAGTCCCGGACAGGCTCCGCACAACGCCGCCACGCCCAGTTCCCCGACGGTGAACCCCCGCCACACCACCGGACGGACATTCAGCCGGTCAGGAATAAAATCAATGGCTGCCATATACTCTCTCCGGTCAGATTACCGTCACGGCCTTGTTGAGGAAGTAGATGACCACCACTATCATAATGGCGCCCACCACCACCCTGAGGCCGAAGTCAAACCAGCTGGCCTTGCCGTCACCAATCTTGTGATAGGTTCTGACGCAGGAGATGACCACCACGATGAAAGCGGCGGCGCAGATAACCAGCGCCCCGTAGGACACCCCGTTACGGCTCATACTTTTGACATCCTCCATCACGTCGGCGGAATTTGCGCCACCGGTGATTTTGGGCAAATCTGCCCGGGCCGCCAGGGACCAGAAGAGGCCGGTGCAGAACGTGGCTGCGCCACGCAGACGGGTAATCAGTGTCATTGTTCGTGAATTCCTTGTGTTAAATCGCCGGTGACTGACCATCACCGGACGGTCATTAATAGCTGTAAAAGAGTATCGCCAGCTCAAGCAGGATAACCAGGCGCACCACAAACATGCCGGCCGCCCCCGCTTTCACATCCTGGTTCGACCAGCCAACGTAGACGGTCCGTATCATCCAGGCGGCCAGCAGGAACAGCAGCGCGAAGAAAAACGCCACCACCAGATGTTTAATATTCGCCGGGTCCAGTCCGCCGGAGCCGGCCATAAAGGCCGTACGCTGTACGCTGTTCACGGGCGCTCCCGGCGGTACTGTCCGCTGACCGTATCCCCTTCCGGCAGGCGGGGCTGGGCGCGGGACGGGTCGAGGTACTGTGAAATCCCCTGCTTCATCGCCCGGATATCCCCGCCGGCGCGGGGATAATCAAAATAAAAACGACCGTCCCCTGACGTCTGTGCGCTGAGGGTCTGCGCGCGGTCAAAGGAGGCCTGAAGCTGGTCAAGCTGGCGCATTACCAGGGCCAGTTCATCCTTTTCAGATGCCAGGGCTGAGGATGACGCCAGCGCCAGCAGGGTGGCCGGAATGAGGAAGTAACGACGCATACACATAGCCTGTACGCTCCTGAATAAAAGGGTTCGCGCACAGGTTGTCGGAAACGGTGACGAAAATCAGCAGTAAACTGTTTTTCAGATTTTGAAAAAAAACGGCGGGGAATTCAGAAGCAACGGGGGTTAATCATCGGAGTAAAAACGGGAGAGCTCCTGCCGGACCTCCCTGTACACCATACAGTGCAACGCCAGCCCGCCACAGAGGGAGGCCAGCATCAGCAGCCAGACCAGCATTCGTCCTTTCACATCATTCCCGGATGTCAGCGAAATTTGCTCTCAACTGACAATTAAAATTCATCCTGAATATTATAATGAGACTCCCCGGTTAAACGGCAGGTCACTGTGAAGACGGAAAACGGGATACCTGTACGTCAGTCACCCCCTGCCTGATAACACTGTCATCCAGTTCATCCAGCGCGGTAATGACCGCCTGGCTGACCGTTTCCAGCACATCCAGTTTTGTCAGTATCCGTTCCGGCGTGCGCTTCTCCCGGCTGGATTCCTGCACCAGTTCTGACAGCGCCTGATGGAGCTTTCCGTGCGCCTCCCCGAGGCGGACAAACGCCGGCAGGGAGCCAAAGCTTTTCCGGCCTTCACCGTGATACCAGCGTCCCAGGACACAGTGATGCTCATCTTCTGCAGGAAAGGTATCCTTCCCCTCCATGACCGACATATACACTCTCTCCCGCCACTGATAATGGATGGCCTTGAGCACCGTCACCTGCAGACTGTACGCCGTGCAGCGTATCGTGTTTGCGGACACGGTCAGCTTTCCCTGTATTTTTTCATTCTCTTCAATCAGCCCATCCAACAGGGCAATCATTTTTTTCCCGTATCGACTCTCCCGGGGCGTCAGGGTACCCAGCTTGTTTTTCAGCCTGCCCCGCAGGGAATACATCTGATTGACCAGCCCGGTGACCCCGTCAGCCATCATCTCATTTTCATCCGCCACAGCAGACATGCCGGAATACAGTTTTTCCGCTTTTTCTGCGGTATACAGCACATGCATTTGCTTCGTCTGCAGCATTCTGTACACCATGGAAAAAAGCGCGTTATCCCCTGACATCACCACCACTCCTTACCATCATTTATGTAAAGTAAATAAAATTAAAGTAAGGCGATTAAAATAGCACGAAGATAAATTGTGCCGGATTGTTTCAGAATATTCTGCCACTCAGCTCTGTGGCAGGTTACCGCAGACATAAAAAAAGCCCGCAGCAACATTTCTGATGATCCAGACTTCGGCTTTGACTTTGTACATACCTGCAAAAAGGGTGCCCTGCGACCACCACCTCAGCAACCGGAATGACGGGGAGTCACTTCCCCGCCGCGGTTTCCTACTGTTTACACTGTAAGAAAGCCGCAAATTCCGTTCCCATTAGCTCATGTACACTTCACATAACGATCCGTGGATATGCAAAGTTAAAAGAGTCTGTTAGCCCCACTGATGTTGCATATCATAGCTATAAAAAAACCGCAGCATCACTGATACCACGGTTTTCTCTTATGGACTGATTTTACTTTCAGTGGAAGAATGGTCCCATCGGATTCCATGCCAGCGCTATGTTACATCCGGTAATAATAAGTGCTCCACCAATGACGACCTGCGCAACAATTTTCTTTAACATAAATCCTCCTGACTGATTTGCTGAATATTCCCCCTCATTCAGGGGGTTTTACTCTTATGCAGGCAGTTACCGAAAGTCAATCTTAATGTAACCAGTACAACAGCATAAAAATAAAGTCCGCAGTATCATTAACACTACGGGCTTTGATTTCTGACTTCGTTCATACCGAAAAAGAGTGCCTTACGACCACCCACCTCAGCAACCGGAATGGCGGGGAGTCACCTCCCCGCCGCGGTTTACTGCATCACCGGTTACAGTGCTGCAGGCTTGCCGCAAACTCCGCCCCCCCATAACGTCAGATGAAACTCGCATAATGAGCCGCGTAACATCCAGATGATGAGGACCATCGCAGTACAGACCGCGACCGTGATTAACGATTTTTGCGACATAAGCGCTGTGTAAGTTCACAGAGATATTGCAATTGCCTCCGGATAAGTAAGGGGAGATTGCACTATGCAAATGCAGCATTTGATGGTTGGCTATCCTAAGTACTACCAAACGGCCGATTATGCGTTGAGGCTTTCAGTGATGGCTGATATAGCAACAATGAGAATGAAGGCTCTGCACTTCTGGGATAAACACGGTATTTCTGCAGCTTCTGAAGCCTTTGGCGTGTCCTGCCGCACGCTTTACTGGTGGCGTCAGTTACTGAACAAGGGAGGACCTGAGGGGCTAATCCCGCACAGTAAGGCACCTCTGGTGCGACGAAAAAAGCACTGGCATCCCGATGTGCTGAAAGAGATTCGACGGCTGCGGACAGAGCTGCCGAACCTCGGTAAAGAGCAGATTTTTGTTCGTCTGAAGCCCTGGTGCGAACAGCGCTATCTGGCCTGTCCAAGTGTTTCCACCATTGGCAGAATGATCGCTGCCGCACACGATAAAATGCGGTTGATACCGGTGCTACTCGGTCCCCGGGGAAAGGTCCAGCTCATTAAAAAACGCTCCACAAAGCCCCGCAGACCAAAGCACTATCGCCCGGTAAAGACCGGTGAGCTCATTGGCATGGATGCTATTGAGCTCAGAATGGGCGAGCTGCGCCGTTATGTCATTACCATGATCGACGAACACAGTAACTACGCCCTGGCACTGGCCGTACCGTCGCTCAACAGTGATATCGTCAATCACTTCTTCAGCCGTGCAGCCCGGCTGTTCCCGGTAGGTATCAGCCAGATAATCACAGATAACGGAAAAGAGTTCCTGGGAAACTTCGACAAAACGCTGCAGGAAGCCGCTATCAAACACCTCTGGACCTATCCCTACACGCCAAAAATGAACGCTATCTGTGAACGTTTTAACCGGACGTTAAGAGAGCAGTTTATTGAATTTAATGAGATTTTACTCTTTGAAGATCTGGCGCTATTTAATCAGAAGCTGGCGGAATATCTGGTGCTGTATAACAACAAAAGGCCCCATAAGGCGCTCGCACTAAGGACGCCCGTGGAATATATTTTAAGAGAGAACAAAAATTGCAATATGTGGTGGACCCATACATCTCCTTGCCGTGAGGCGAGTAAGAGGCTATCTTTAATGTGTTCAAGCATTGTAGATGAGCCTCGGTTGATTGATAAAAAAATCTTCCGGGGCTTTTCTCTGTCTGCCGTTTGCGAATGCTCCCGGCAAACAGCCAAAAGCACCCGCCGCAAGTCTACCAGAATCCACCAGCAACACCACAACGGACTATTTCTAATAGCGCTCGCCTATCCCGTCAGGGTTTACCACTAAAACGACGATAACCGCCCCAAGTTACCCCGCTATGCCCTCTAATCTGACTACTGGCTCGCATAAACGCCCCTGCTCATAGGGTTTTTTAGTGGGTTGATACCAAAATGTTATCAAAAAAGGTGATACTAAAATGTTATCACTTCTCCGCATTTCCTATAAAAATCAAATACATTTATACTGAATTAAAACACAGGTGTATTTTAATTCAGTAGTTTTGCATTTCTTGCATTCCTTTATATATCAATGAAATAGTTTTTTTGGGGCTAAAATCCACCCCAAAAAATATTTCATTTCGCGGTTGTGCGCGAAAATGAGGGTAAGCGGTCATTTGCCCTGGAGGGTTTCTGAGTTTTCACCCCCCGTTACCTTATTCGTACCCTTATAATGGGGTGTTAGCCAGCCAGACCCGGCATGATTATTGCCCCCAATCGTCCATGATCCGGGGGTGATGTCACCGGGTCTGGTGGGGCGCTGGTAACCGCTAATAGCAACTGTCTTGAACGATAAAATTATGGAGCTACACGATGGTACGACTCGTTCCATTCTTCGTTCTTTCTGAACATCGCATTCAGGATAGTCAGCAGCTTGCGCATGCAGGCAACCAGCGCGACTTTTTTGGGCTTCCCTGCGGCAACCAGTCGGGTATAAAACGCTTTTATAACCGGATTGAAGCGGGTTGCTACGAGAGCTGCCATGTACAACGCGGTTCGCACTCCAGCCCGACCACCAAAGATGGTTCGTCGGCCTCTCATCGTACCAGAATCCCGGTTTACCGGGGCTACTCCCACGAGTGCGCTAATTTCCCGTCTCGAGAGATGCCCCAATTCAGGAACCTCTGCCAGCAGCGCGGCTACAGTCATGGTGCCGACGCCCTTAATGCCACTCAATTGCTCAGATAGCACTTTGAAATGGCTTCGGATATGGTTATTCATATCGTCATCGATCCGCGCAAGCTCGTCTTTCAGCGCTTTTATGATGATATTCATACTTTTTCTGCTTTGCGGGTGAGCTAGGTACAACCTGTTTCGCTCAGCGACCAGCATAGCGATCAACTGCCGTCTGCGAACTACAATTGCGTTGAGAACCTGACGTTCAGCATCCGGCAGAGCCCGGATAAAACGCCCCCGTTCTGGATGGCGATTGATAACTTCAGCCATTTGTGCAAGTGCTCTCTCATCAATATGGTCAGTCTTCGCCAGGTATCCCATAGCACGGGCAAAGTCACGAGCCTGGCGGGGATTAACCACTGCGAGCTCAAAACCTTCGGCCTGAAGTGCACAAGCAACAGCAGCTTCAAGCCCTCCGGTTGCCTCCATCAACACAAGCGATACGGAGTGCTTCCTCAGCTCAGCAATGATGGAATCAAAGCCATCAGCATCATTGGCAACCGAAAACTGCGCAATTGCGCTGCTGGCGGCAATATCCAGCGTTGCTTTCGAAACATCGATACCTACACAGAGTGGACCTAGCAGACTCATTATTACCCATCCTTGCAAATGCGTTATGGAGTACGAACAACTGTTCGGGTTTCAGATGAGTGGCTCGGTGTATGTGCCATTCGCTATTAGACGGGCTTAAAACCCAAGGGGCCATCGGGCTACATACACCGTGCCAAATCCGTTCATTGCCATAGTAACCAAATTTCAAGATACAAGGGGCCAGGTCAGGCACATTTGCCGGGACCGTCTGTAACGTGGATGCCGGTACCTGCTCCCCGTGGTTATCTGGTTAACCCATATACAAGGGAGACAGAATGACCGAATCCAGCGATTACGAATCAGTTCAGATCTTTATTGGCGTTGATGTCGGTAAAGATACACATCACGCCGTTGCCGTTAATCGTTCAGGTAAGCGACTGTTCGATAAAGCATTACCCAACGACGAAGCCAAACTCAGGTCGCTGATATCTGACCTGAAACAGCATGGTCAGATACTGCTGGTCGTTGACCAGCCTGCCACCATCGGTGCATTACCCGTCGCGGTTGCCCGCTCTGAAGGCATCCTTGTCGGATAGCTACCTGGCCTGGCAATGCGCCGCATCGCCGACTTACACGCCGGTGAAGCCAAAACCGATGCCCGTGATGCGGCTATCATCGCCGAATCTGCCCGTACCCTGCCTCACGCGCTACGCTCGCTGAAACTGGCTGATGAGCAAATTGCCGAGCTCTCCATGCTCTGCGGCTTCGATGACGATCTTGCTGCGCAGACAACGCAGGCCAGCAACCGTATCCGCGGCCTGTTGACCCAGATACATCCGGCACAGGAACGTGTTCTCGGCCCACGGCTGGATCATCCGGCAGTGCTCGATCTTCTCCAGCGATATCCCTCCCCCGAAAAACTCACTTCCCTGGGTGAGAAGAAACTGGCAACCCAGATCTGTAAACTCGCGCCCCGTCTGGGAAAACGCCTTGCCGCTGACATCACCCAGGCACTGACAGAGCAAACCGTCGTCGTTCCGGGCACGAATGCCGCTGTCGTTGTTCTGCCGCGCCTGGCACTCCAGCTCATCACGCTGCGTAAGCAGAGAGACGAGGTGGCCCTTGAGGTGGAACAGCGGGTCCTTGCTCACCCTCTTTACCCGGTCCTGACCAGCATGCCCGGAGTCGGCGCCAGGACCGCTGCCAGACTCCTCACAGAGGTTGCTTGCCGCGCCTTCGCTTCTGCCGCACATCTTGCAGCCTATGCAGGCCTCGCACCGGTAACCCGACGATCCGGCTCGTCCATACGAGGGGAGCATCCCTCAAGACGCGGTAATAAAACACTCAAACGGGCGCTGTTCCTGTCGGCCTTCGCGGCGCTCAGAGATCCGATCTCCAGGGCTTACTACACACGTAAAATGAGCCAGGGAAAACGACACAACCAGGCGCTTATCGCCCTGGCAAGGAGATGCTGCGACGTCCTGTTCGCCATGATGCGTGACGGGACTTTTTATACCCCTACGGCGTCATAAATATGCTTGACAACTTAATAGGGGCACCCCCCTGTGGGGTAAGCGGTCGTAATTGTTGGAAGTGTGCGCGGGTTTATGCGCTGAAATTCCCCCACAGTTACACGGCTGTGCCTGTGGGGGTCAAGGGTAGTGATCCCCGCCATCTGCCCATGCAAATACAGCTTCGGCGGCATTGCTCAAAGCATTCTGCGCAGCGATACAATTTACTGCCTCCAGAATTAACTGATGAATCTGTTCAATCGTCATGTTTGCGCCACGGCCTTCAAGCAGCGGATCAGGGGAGGCGCGTGCAGGTACTGGCGTCGGTACCGGTTAATACTGGAGTAGCCGCAGGAGCGGGATTAGGCTCTGGTGCCGGGTTAAGTTCCGGCGTATTGCTTATACGGACAGACTCCAGCGACTGAACCGGATCTTGACTCATTGCGAATCGGCAAGGCCGTTTACCAGGAATGCACCAGACTCAAAGTAATTTTTGCTCATAAATTTTTTCCTTACTTAATCAGTACCGGTACACCTTGGATACGGCGAGTCAGGCAACAAGCCCAATCGATTTGCCACTCATCAAAGACGGCACATGCTGAAAACAAAGATAGTTATTCTGCGTACAGCAAGCCAGTGCATCATCAATAATCATCTGCCCAGTAGTGCTTACCGCAACCTTATTCAAACGCCCGGTAACCATTTTTTCTTCATCCGGCGCATCCTCCAAATACAGTGGCTAAACGGACGCGCGCTAAATTACGGCACGTTCTTCACCTGCCGATGAATAATTCCATCCGCCGACATCCGTATTTTTCTTAATCCCGCGAGCTTTAGCCACATTAGCCGCTCCTGACAGGCCGAAGGCGATGCGAGATTGCGCCCATTTATCTTTGCAGGTGAACGGGAAATGATAGACACAGCAACTGACGTGGTCAGTGCCCAGCAGACCGGAATCTTCAACAACTTTTAAAACCTCCACATAAGTAAGCGTCGGTTTGACATCAAAGAAACCGTCGTTCAGGCGATCTGAGCAAATATCACCGAGAACGGTAATTGTGGCGTTGTCATAACATCCCCCCCCAGAACGGCGGTAGTTATCCAGCGCTTTAACTGCTCGCAAATATGCCTGAGTGATGATATTGGACTGATCTCCATTAGTCCCGCCCGCAAAACGGAGGTCTTTAAGGTCTTTCTTTTCCTTCAGTGTAACGGAACTGGCCAGTTCAGTATTCACAACTGAGCACAGGTAACGCGAACGCGCCTCCGGTGCGGTAGGAAGGTAGCAAAGGTGTCCCGTATCTTCCTTCGCTTCTTCAGCAGGCGAAACGGTATGTGTTTCCAGCGTATCAACAGCGCCAGGAGAGCTGGCTTGCGTAAGCTTCAGAATGAAACGCTGATTACCGGCACCGTCCGGTTCAGTAAGTGCGAAAGAAAGTTCGCGGGTCGATGACGCGCACGGGTAGCCATCGTAAATATAAATACCGAATAACTCGCAACTATCCAGCTCAACTTCCGAACCAAACGGCAACGCATTATAAGATGACGTCATTTTGTCATCAAAGGTGATAACCGGAAATTTGGCATCATCTGGAACCATACGCACAACATAACCAGACGTTTGCTACACCGCCTCATAAACGTGGAGCAGCGGTTTAAATTACGGGCCAGCAGACGGTTTTAATGGTTCACCGAGAACGTCGAGCAAATTGGATTTATTAATGGTCAGAACGGTAAGCGGCTTACCGCTATTACATACGCCAACGCTCGCCCACAAGCTGGAGTTAAGAGTGATTCCGGAAGTGAGAAGGCATCAGCGTTAACCGGGCTTACCGCGACAGCGGAGTCATTACCCAGCGTCTGTTGAACAGAATATTGAGACATAATTTCCCCTGTGTTGCGTCCTTGAAAGAGCGCTCAATTAAGCGGCCATGTGAATTACGCAGACTTGCCAGTGTCGATAGTTTCACTGGTCGGGAAGTTAATACCGCCATCTTTCGCTATAATCAGCGAAACCTTCGTGAAGTATTCTTCGCCGTAATGCGGAGGCATATCGTTAACAGCAGAACCCCACAGAGTGGTACGGTTAACCAGAGCGGTGCTGGTCGGATGCTGGAACAGCATATCCCGTAACGAAACCAGCTTTACCCGGCTCTTCATCACTCACCTAGCACAGAACGTCCATAGAGTTGAACCTCCATCCCTTCGGTAGAAAAGTTTTCACAGACGCCAACCGGAACTTCAAACACCTTCACGTTACCGAACAATGTGCCAATAAAATGGACATACGGAGTCTGGGTATAATCTTCCGCAGGCTGGAAGTAAGAAGGCGGTAATTGCTTGAAGAATAATGCAGCATCGGCACCCACAAACATCCTCTGAGAGCAGAACGATTTAACTCACTCAATGATGTGGCGATATACTGTCTGGAATTTACCCTTGATGATGGTCGCCCATACATCGAAAGTATGGGTCTGAGGGAGCGCGATATCGAAGTGTTCTTTATGAAGAGTACGCCATACCATAATACGTAGGCGCAGCATATCCTGTTCATGGGCCAGATAATCTTTCAGCGTGCGGAAGTGCAACGAGCCCAGATCGATGCCAAACTCACGCTACGCTTCATATACAGCCTGAGCGGGATGTTCTGCGGCAATGACATACTGACTATTTCTCCATCTCATGGTTAATGAGCGGGGTAAGCTCCGGCACAGCTTCGATATTAATTTCAGTTTCGATAGCGATTTCAGTACTTGCATCAGAAGTTTCAGAGAACGACTGACCAATCTGTCCTGTGTTGTAGTTCAGAGAGCAGGTTACGGTAATCTACTTGCCCGCGTTATCAGTTAAGGTATGTAACAGATTACCAGAACCACCATCTACAGAAGACTTAATACGGTTCACGTAAATGTTTGAACGGCCTCAACGGATTGGGACAGCCAGGCCTTCATGGTCAGCCATTTTAAAAGTGAAGGTCTTAGCAGAACCATCGGTACTGGCCACCAGCACATAGCGACGGCATAACTGGCTATAAACACCAACGGATTGCATATCGAACGGATCAGCAGCCTCGTAGGAACAAAAGAGGAACCTGCAACGATGAAATACTGAAGAAAAGAGGGTGAAATCTTGGGGATTTCACCGTGAAATAATCAATAAAAACACTTAAAAAACAATTAATTAATTGTGAAATTTGGGTGGTACACTTTTCAGTTTTCAGGCTTCGAAAGATTTTTTTTGAGTAAGTGGTTAATCATGCGATCCAATTCATCCTGTAATTCGCGAGGGATTCGACTGAACTCATAGGATACTACCCGGTCTTTAACCCGCTTGCGCGCATAGCGATGCCGCTCCTCAAATTTCCATAGTTCAGAAACGACAGCTTTGTCTTTCGGTCCTTTAACCGTGAGGATTTGAGCCTCTTTGATAATCAGCTTCATGATCTGGTTTTTAACCTCATCTTCAGCCAACTCCTCGTCGGCCTGGGCCTTATCGACCTCATGAGAAATATTGCTCACCAACTCATCGAGTGTCAGACTTTTATTACCCATCTCATCAGCGACAACACACAGTTGCTTATAGTCGGAATAGGTTAGTTCTGACTGAACAGGGAAGAGGGTAATTAAGTCCTCCGGCGCGCTGGCAGCCTGAAGAGCACGCGTTACTTTCGCCTGGGACATTCCTTCGCTGGCTGCGATTTCTTTCTGGTTCATTCCGTTTTTTTTGAGGTTCATCAGACGCAAACCAATCTCGCGGATATTGTGCTCAAGAGATGTCTGTAAATCTTTGGCCAGCCTTTGCGCCTCAGCAACAGTTATATCCTGCTCAGTAACCAGAATGCGCAGCCCAACCTTACACAAAATAGCTGATGCGCGACGGCGGGAGCCATCGAGTATTTCAATTTTGCTGTCTCTTCTGGCCCCAATGGTGGGGTAGAACTGCTGGAATCTCATCGTCCGGGTGATGTTTTTTAAAGACTCTGGCGTTAATGCCGACTGATCGCGCCCGTTGTTTTCCTGCACAACAAAGGTTTCACCCTCTACGCGCTCAGGTGGAACAGTAATCTCGACAAACGTGGCTTGTCGCCCGGTGGACAGGGTGAAAACCTGTGTTGGCTGGGTATTATCAGCGGATGCAAGCCCGCTATCAGATAACATCGTTTGGCCCCAAACACGGCCAACAACAGGCCGTAATTTTTTATTGCTCATGGTTCTCCCTTAGCCCTCAATTAGATCTGATAAATTCAATACGGTCGAAAACCGCTTTAGCAAAGTCTTCTGCTGCGATGCGCGCGTTTTTCAGCGCGTCAGTGCTACCGACATAAGTTGACGGATTAGCGGAAATAACCGTATCAAACGATTCGCCGCAACGCTCAAATCCATCAAGTCGTGGAAGAACCACATCCAGCATATCCCCACCAAAAACTTCTTTTGCCAGGCTGTGACAATATTTATGATCGGGCTTATTACTTAATTTCGACATGAACCCTATGTTGGTTGCCAGCTTGCATTCACATCCCTCGGAGGCAATGAGTTTAACCAGCTCAGGCAGACGCGCCACATACTTCAACGAGGAATGAAAATCGACTGTAGCCGGGGGCAGTGGGGTAAATAAAATATCCGCCGATGCCAGCGCATTTTTCAGGAATGCGTCGAGGTGTGGACCACTGTCAACGAGGATAAAGTCATAATCCCCACGCAGCTTATCAATCACGTTTTCTCGTAACACCGCATGAACGTTTTGCCCAGGCAGGTGAGTAGCGCATAGCTCCTTCCAGTCGGAAGCGATAAATGCGTCATCAATAGAAGCTGGCATAACGTCAACACCCGGCACAACTGAAGGAACAATAAACTCCTCCAATAACTCTTCGCGAGTGACATTTTGCAACATCGCCTGTGCAGACGTGGTGTTTACAATTCCGACAGCGCTCTTATGGTTAAGGAACATCGTCGCAGATGATTGTGGATCAAGGTCAATGACCAGGATGCGCAGATCTTCAAACAGAAGGTGAGGGTGCGCCCGCATAGCATGTGCCAGTGAAACGGTTGACACCGTTTTTGACACCCCACCTTTAAGGTTAGCAACAAAAATAACGTAAGCGCTGTCATAGCGATCTCTATACTTCGGCACCCCCCGGTGTTGGTAGATATCGATAATATTCTGGATAGACATCGCATACTTCATAGAACTGCCGGCTGGACGCTTATCGAACATGTAGCCTTTCTCTTCCATTTCACTAACAGCGTAATCAACGTTTGCGCGAGTTAACTTGGGTAATTTTGACAATGCAGCTTTTGCATACACCTGATGAAACTCATTAGTGTGATACTCATCCTTTTGCTGCTGAACCTGATCTGTTAGTAAATGAAGCATTCTGTTTGCTCTTTGAGCAACCTTCTGAAGTTGGCTTACGTCAATCATGCTACAGCTCCTTGTGTGCTGCATTTTTGAATTTAGATGGAAATGCTGCATAAAATGATAATATATACATGTTTATTCATGCAATGATTTTCGACGCTAGTTTACCAAAAGCCGCGAAAAGGATGGGGAGGGACCGTTAGCATGTGTACTGGAGGGAAGTTTGATAACTGGATGTGTGCCAGATGGATAATGCTCAATTGTGTGTGCGCTGGAGGGTAGGAGAGGGGGTTAGATGTGTGCTGAAGGGAACAAATAGCGATAAAGATGTGTGCTGGAGGGAAGAACTACCATAACTTTAGCTCACAATCCCTTCAGCACACACAATTTCATCATCAGTGCATCAGGATTCCCGCCAGCACACATTTTTGACAAGACTCTTCCCTCCAGCACACACTTAATCGGTTAACTTCAATTTAGGGTTACGGGAGTGGACAATGATGAAGTTTTCTCGCCCTTGTTTTTCTATCGTGCAGTCAAGATAACCTATTGATTTTAATTGCTCAATAGCTTTTTTAATCGTTCTGTTCTGCTCGCTGACAGACGACATCAAAGCCAGTCGTTCACGTATACGCGCAAAAGAAATAGGGATCGGGCGGGCAGGCAAACTTTCAATAAACGTGTAGATAGCCTGTGCGGCCTCTTTCTTTGGTAGCGCCCGGAGCGCATGTTGTTGCAACAGCACACGGTAATCAAGCTGGAAAATCTCCCACAACTTCGAATCAGCTTCCAGTTCAACAATGTCACGTTCGGCATCGAAGTAACCGGTTTTAAGCAAACCGGTATTGTAACTTCCTCTCGCGCTTTTACCGCGCTTAAAGGAGATCCCTTTATTGCGCAGGCGCCCTAGCGAATCGTGGATGACGTTTCGCAATTTGCCATCCAACCGCTTTGAGGGAAAACCGCAGGCCTTCGCGAACTCCTGGAACGAGAGTTGGATGGTGTTGGATGACAATCCGTACTTACTGAATGAGTAAATAACGCCGATCCACACCTTAAAATCAGTATCCATATCAAGTCGGGGGCCAGTTATTTTGATATTGTCATAACCTTCAGCCTGTGCGATCTCCAACTGTGAGAACACTTTAGAGGCGTCAATATCATTGTTATCAGCCTGGTTTTTTGTCGGCTTAGGGACAAAAACCCCCAGGCGCATAAGAGCTACCGGCTGAACGGTATTGTTAGAATTGACTGTTAACTCTTTTGCCTTGCTTTCAATGTCAGCGTAAAGGATATCGGAAATAAATGACTGGCTCATCAATAAGTTACCGTCATGCTGTGGATAAAATAGTTAAGTGTGGAAAACATGCGATCCGTTCCCGTCAGCACACATCCTATATCCCACCAGCACACACATTCAACCCTTCAGCACACATTTTTTACCATACAGCACACATGTTTTTCCCTCCAACACACATACTAAAAGGGCTTTAAGCCTTATGTAGTGCGGCCTGTAGCGTACCGGGATCTGTTTGGTACTATATGGATCTCTTTTGGATCATTTATTGGATCTATCTTGTGGATAATGTGAATAAAATAAAAACCAGCTACTGAGGACCAGTTTAAAGAGGCTAATCATAAACTGACAACTTACATGCTTTCTTTTCAAACTCTTGAAGCACCAAGATTACCAGTTACTGCGACAATTTCTCTTTAAGCCAATAACCTTCTGACGCGCCGCTTTACGCCCGATCTTCGCATTAAAATTCTCAGGGCTGACACACACGCTTGCGCCAGTAACTGTAAAGCCATTTTGAAGAATGAGAACGCAGATAGTGAGCAGATCCAATAGCTTCTTAACTCTCCTTCCTGAGCATTCAATACTGCTGCGCCAGCGTAACCGTCACCAACGGTGAAATAGTGTCACGTATAGGAAATTGAAACCAATTCAGCGCCGGAATATGATGGTCAATATTTAATCACTTTTCGATTCATACGCTGTGCTCCGCAGACTGGTGATGATTTATACTCTTTTTGGTTGTTTTTCAGGCTAACAGTGTACACCCGGCGAAGCTTCCCTGCGTCAGGCCGTGATGTATCTCATCAGCGTTATATCCCGCGCGTGGTCCCACATCCCCAGCAACTGCGCCCAGGCGCCGTTTTCGTCCGCCCTGATGACCGACGGGCTGGCCAGTCCTTCAGCCTGACGCAAACGCCCGTTCAGCGCCTCACGCAGGTAGCGGCTGTCGTTCACCAGCGCCGGGGCGATGTCCGCGTGGATTTGTCCCGACAACTGACGAAACGCCTGCCGCGCCTTGCCCGCCGTATCGCTGTTGAGAATGCTCTCGTACACCGGGTTGCCAGCCGCCAGCCTGTCCGCCGCCGCTGCCACCGCACGCTCGTTCGGCGTCTGCGCCACACTGGCGAAGCTTCTGCCGTTGCGGCCGATGCTCAGCGTCACCCTGTCAGGCTAATTGATAATTACTCTACCGGCGCAACATAAGCGCAGGGGGGAGTGGTTAGCTGCACTTACAATATCTCCTCCGGATATGTGCAAGTCATCAACCCGTACCCTCAGTTCATTGAAACTGCAGACAAAAAGACGCTTCCCTTCTGTCGTCGTGGCCATTCCGGCCCGGATTCATCCCTTAAGGGCAATAACCCGGAATGCGATCACAGACCGGAAATATTCATCCGGTTCAGGGTTATCCACACTAAACTGTAAGGGATTATGTTTGTAAACTGACATCCGAAAATGACAGTAAGTGCATTACGACTCTGCTACAGACCGCAACAATTCTTTTAAACCCCTGCTCGATCAATCAGTTAAAGAAACAGTGTTAATCTCTTTTAAAAATATAACCTGTTCACCGCTAGCCCTCACCCATGCTTGTCGAAAAACATCAGAAGCACCCCCCACCTCCAAAGGCTGCGGGCTCCTGCAAGATACAGATGTTAGTTACAACATGCTAAGTTATAACAACAAAAATCACCAGTGAGTACCTATTTCCAGCTTCTTTATTTAATCCACCACTGAAAAGCGTTGTTGTTCCGGCCGGAGGCCGGGAATTATATTATCATTAATTTGAATGTTGTAACTAAACTTATGAGTGGCTTTTAGTCCCCTTTGCTGACGTGGCATCAGCTGGAAAATAAGATTAAATATCGAATACGTATATATACGTGGTAATGACGAGGTAATGCTATGTCACATGAAATTTTAAAAAAGGCTACCGCGCTCTTGATGTCAGACTCCCTGAACAGTTCTCGATAATCGGGAAACTCAGGGCGCGTTATCCTGTGGTCACTCTCTGCCATGTGTTCGGGGTTCATCGCAGTAGCTACAAACACTGGAAAAACCGTCCTGAAAAACCAGACGGCAGACGGGCTGTATTACGCAGTCAGGTAGGTGAGCTACATGGCATCAGCCACGGTTCGGCCGGAGCAAGAAGCATCGCCACAATGGCAACCCGGAGAGGCTACCAGATGGGTCGCTGGCTTGCTGGCAGACTCATGAAAGAGCTGGGGCTGGTCAGCTGTCAGCAGCCGACTCACCGGTATAAACGTGGTGGTCATGAACATGTTGCTATCCCTAACCACCTTGAACGGCAGCTCGCCGTGACCGAGCCAAATCAGGTGTGGTGTGGCGACGTAACGTATATCTGGACAGGTAAACGATGGGGATACCTCGCGGTACTTGATCTGTTCGCAAGAAAGCCAGTAGGATGGGCAATGTCGTTCTCACCGGACAGCAGACTGACTATAAAAGCGCTGGAGATGGCCCGGGAAACGCGTGGTAAACCAGATGGAGTGATGTTCCATAGCGACCAGGGGAGCCATTACACAAGCAGACAGTTCAGGCAGGTGCTTTGGCGTTATCGGATCAAGCAGAGTATGAGTCGCCGGGGAAACTGCTGGGATAATAGCCCAATGGAGCGCTTCTTCAGAAGTCTGAAGAACGAGTGGGTACCGGTGACGGGTTACATAAGTTTCAGCGACGCAGCCCACTCAATAACGGACTATATCGTCGGATGTTACAGTGAGCTCAAGCTACATGAATATAACGGTGGATTGTCGCCGAACGAATCAGAAAATAGATACTGGAAAAACTCTAAAACCGTGGCCAGTTTTAGTTGACCACTACAGCTGCATTTTTACATGGGTCTCTCAGCAGCTCTCTTACCTTCACCTCTTTTCTCCCGGAGCTCTCCGCTACGACCTCCACGGGCAGTCCGTCGGCTCCGTCTTTGACGACCAGATACGCAACACCAGACTTTCCATCGAACGTATTCTTCGGGCCCGTGCACGATCTGATCGCGCTGTCGACGCTGAGTTTATCCTCCCGTCAGAAGGAACGCAAAACAAGCTTACTGGCCAGCATATCGCGCTTATCTCACGCAAAATGACCAACATCCGTGCTTAGGAAAAGAGCAACTTTCAATGGAAACCCGCACGCTCGCTACGCTGACACTGAACGGCAGGTAAATCTGCGGAGGGGGCCACTGCGCTTTATTATGGTATGAGCATTCGATGATTGCTACCGGTTTTTTATGTTCTCCTGCGCAGATAGACTGAGCATCTGCTGCATCACTTTTCCCTGATTTACCTGCCATACGGGAAGGCGATACAAACTTTGCAGCCATCAGGCCCGGCTCATGACCATACTGCCGAAACATCCTTGCTCAGTAGTGTGCGCCGGAGTATGCTTCCACACAGGGTAGTAAACCAGCAATCAGACCGGCAAGAGCGGCACGGGTTACTTTGGATTTTATCAGAACAGTCTTGCCATTGTAGTCAGCACCATGAGCAGCAAACACATTTTTGGCAAGATCAATACCGATTGTGGCGATGGTCATAACTAACCACTCCGGAGCTATGTTTAGCTTCGATTACATGGAAGTGTTCTACAACCGGGCCCGGCGTTATAGTCACCTCGGCAGCGTCAGTCCGGAGGCCTTTGAACAAGCCTCGTCATGAAGTCAGTCCAGTCCAGAGATAGCGGGTCAGGAACAACCCACTTTTGAACAGGAAAAACACACATGCCACTGGAGCCGGAAATTGCAAAGTTAGTGGATAATTTTATCGCAGCTGGCCGCCCCTCTGCGAGGGAGCAGTCTTTTGAAGAGCGCCGCGCCAACTATGTTGCAGGTACTGAACTTGCCGGTGATATTGAGACGCGGGTAAATATTGAAGATAAAATCACTGGAAATATCCCGTTACGTGTTTTCTCGCCTCTGAACAGAAGAAAATCTTTACCTGCAATTATCTATTATCACGGTGGTTGCTTTGTCAGTGGCGGTTTTTTAACTCATGAGCGACAGCTACGGCAGCTTGCTTTTTTGAGCGGTTCTGTTGTTATAGCGGTACAGTATCGTTTAGCGCCAGAACATACTTATCCTGCCGCACATGATGATGCTGAACATGCTGCTAACATTGTCTGGCGACACGCACGGGCATTAGGTGTTGACAGGAACCACATAACGTTAATGGGAGACAGCGCGGGGGGCCATCTGGCGCTGATAACGACACTCAGGCTTAGAAATGCAGGGCTGTGGCTCCCCGGTCAGTTGATACTGATTTACCCGATGCTGGATGCAACAGCATCATGCGAAAGTTACAAATTAAACGGTAGCGATTATGTGCTGACAAGAGAAACGTTTCTTAGTGGTTTTGAGGCTTATTTTCCCGGCCTGGATTTTGAGCATCCGGAAGTCAGCCCATTATTTCGGGACGACTTCAGAGGGTTACCGCCAGTCCATATCATCACAGCGGAATATGATCCATTGCGCGATGAAGGTGAGGCTCTGTTCTCCCGTATGATTCAACAAGGGGTAAATTGTACCGCTCAGCGTTATTTGGGCGTCATTCACGGTTTCTTTCAGTTGGGAGGAATAAGTCAGACAGCACATAATCTGATGCGGGATATTTGCGTTCTGGTCAAAAAGAAAAATATCTACTGAAATGCGGGGACAGATATAACGTTCGCTGTACACGCCAGGTTGCCGGATGGGGTAATGCGTGTCGCGGGTATTTTCACGCTACAAGTATGTTTTTTATGGCTCCATAATGGTTTCGTTATCCGGTTACGTTCAACCGCCTGCATACAGGAGGAAATTTTCACTATGACTGACAGTCTGAATGAATTTAACCAGCCAGTCGGCGCAGACCTGGCCGACTGGAAGGGGGCTAACCGGCCCTGTGGAAAAATGCTGGAAGGTCGTTATTGTCGGCTTGAGCGTATCAATGCTGAGCATCACGCGGTAGATCTTTACGAAAGTTATTATCTGGCAACGAACGAGAGAGACTGGACTTACCTGCTTTCGGGGCCGTTTAGTAGCTTTGAGTTTTACAGGGACTGGGTATTGAATGTTGAATCACGAAGCGATCCACTGCACTATGCCGTCATCGATGCAGACAGTAACAAAGCAGTCGGCACCGTCGCACTTATGCGCATAGATCCCTCTAACGGCGTCATTGAAGTCGGTAGCTTGATGTATTCACCACGTATGAAACGTACACGGATCTCCACTGAGGTGATGGCGCTTTTGCTTCACTACGTCTTTGCAGAATCTGGATATCGCCGCCTAGAGTGGAAGTGTGACACTCTGAATGCGCCATCCCGGGCCGCAGCAGAACGTTTCGGCTTTCGTTTCGAAGGGGTTTTCCGTCAGGCAATGGTTACCCGGGGGCGTAACCGTGATACCGCGTGGTATTCAATTATTGACAGTGAATATGCTGTTCTGTTGAGTGCATTCCAAAAATGGCTTGCCCCACCAAACTTTGATGAATACGGGAGACAACGGGAAAAACTTGGTGCATTTATTGCGGAAAAACGTGCCTGGTGAGCCGGATGTCAGATTCAGTGCCGGAATTGCCATATGGTAAACTTGTCCATGTTGTCAACGCCACGCTCTTTGAGCGTGGTACCTGCCCGCGAGAGCATTGCCTGGTTCCGCTTTTCCGGTACCGGATATATGCTTGACGAGGCAGGCGTACTGGCTACTGTTGTTTCCCCCGAAAGTACCCCGGTTAACGGAAATTCCGGTAACAACTGGGGGGCGGTAGTCTCACTGTCCTTTTGCCTGTCGGTATTGTCCCTTTTCTGCGAATTATTTCTTTTTATTATTTATATCTGATTATTATTATCTGTATTAATAAAATAGCCTGAAGACAGTATTTCAGGGTGTTTCAGAACAGTCAGTCTCTTCCTTACCACCTTCCTTTACTGAAACTCGGTTCCGTTTATAAAACCCCATAACGCTTCCTGATATCCCCGGCCGTTATTCAGGTGTGAAAGGTAACCTCATGTTATAACGATCATTTCTCTTATAATACAAATACACCTGTCGATATAAAACCTCTTCATAATTAATACTATCATCCGTTTTCTCAGTAACGGGTGAATATTACCGGCAGTTTTTTATCAGATGAATATTTATTTCATTATGTTTCCTTTCGTTATGATCGAATTAATCGATCGATACGATAGATAAATTAAACTTTAAATTTTTAGCCTGCTAACCATAGGATTTTTCCTAGGGGTGTGCGTTTTCCTGAAAAATTAATTTCCATGTCTCTCAGAACATACCGGATAACCGGTATTACGGTGTATGTACCCCTTTTATCTCTTCGTTTTGCAGTCCCGGACTCTTTCGGGGTTGTTCCGTACAGTACAAAGAACGTAATAAGGACTGAATATATGGTGTTCTCCATTACCTCCAGGAGCGGGGATGGTGCGTCTCCTGTTTCTGCCCGTCACTTCCGTCTGTCAGGGAGCAGCGTGCTGAAACGACAGGCGGCCCGGGGGGAGCTGTATGCCGGGGCGGTGCTGCACAGTCTGCTGAAGGGCTGGCTGCAGGAGTACGGTGGTCCGGGAGGCCGGGATGAGTGAGAAGAAAAACCG
>NZ_SNMT01000037.1:0-27721 GCF_013350575.1 Salmonella sp. SG203 | reverse complement strand
GACGCATCACGAGTGCGGTAACGCCGCGCTGACACGCCTTTTTCAGATGCGGGACGCTCAGTTATGGAATCACGTCGAATTTCACCCCGAATGCAACGCGATTTACGCGGCGCTGGACTGATTAACGGACGGGGCGGCGATGCCGCCCCTGTAAAGGAGACGTGAAAATGTACTGCACTGTTAAAGAAATTATCCGCGATGTACTGGATACAGACGTGCCGGACAGTGAATGTGTTTTTGCCGTGGTGCTGACCCGTGGGGATGTGCGCCACATAGCCCAGGACTGGAGCCTGACAGACGATGAGCTGGAAACCGTCATGCAGCGGCTGGACGATGCTTTTGAGCATGGTGCTGATGTCAGCGTTGTTCACGGCGTTGTTGGTGAACTGATGGAAGAAAAGCACGCCAGCCGCCATGTGACAGTCCCTGCGGTGATGCTGGAAAAAGTGATGGCGCTGGCTGGCAGTGAAATGAAGCGCCTGTACGCCATCGGGAGTGAAAACGGGGGCGACGGTGACGCATTCGTCAGGGAAGAACGCGAAGCGATGGACGTTGTGTTACAAGCGCTGGACGGGGAGAACGGGTCATGAATATCAGCACGGAAACCCGCGAAATTCTGCGCAATTACAGGGCCGTGATTAATGCGCGGCGTCGTGAAATGGGACAGAAACCGCTCACCACCACGCAAATTGTTGATGAAATCTGCGATTTTGTGGTGAATCAGCAGGCTGTTTTCCTGGGCGGTCAATACATCCTTCAGGGCAGCAGACACAGGTAATACAGGGGCAGGCGGTGGAGGCCGCCTGTCAGCCCGCGCGAAAACCCCTGGCAGGCTGGCGCCTGCCGGAAGGGAAGCGGGCCACGCTGACGCGTCGCCCTTCCCCCTTCCTGTTCGTGGAGTGCCCTGTTTCATCAGGTTTTTCAGGGAATACTGATTACAGGAAGGGGCATTTTCTTTACTGACGTTAACAATTAAATGGTCTTCTTACATATGCGCCCCTTCGGCTCCCGGCTACCTGACGGCATCCGGTCGTCAAGCCCGACTCCGCCGGGCGGCTGCCGATGCACCCGCCAGGCTCCGCCGAACCCGCTGACGCGGTTTCGGGCTCACGCTACGGTCTGATGCGTGAGAACCGGGCCTGCAGCGACCGTTCCGGTCGCGCGCCCCTGTCGCGCCGGAAACGGCGCTCCCCGCACCCCTTGCGGGGTGTAAGGTCACAGCGCCGGATGGCGCTGCTGTCTGTCCTCCCGCTGCCACTTCTGCGGCCTGTTCCCCGCAGCCGGACTTTCCGGGGGCTGAAGTAACCACATCCCGTTTCAGCCGTCCAGGGGGAGATATACCGGCCACAAAACTTTTTGCCGCAGACGTCAAAAACTTTTGCGTCCGCCCCCGGACAGCCGCCCCGTGACGTGGTGACGGGCGCCCCATCGGAAAGGTCCACTGCGGGGAGTAACTCCTGAAGAAGTGGACGGCAGGAGGAGCTTTCGCTCCTCTGAAAGGGAACATTAATGTCCCGTATCCGGTGTATTTCATCCCTGTCTGTGAGGAGGTTTTTATGTCAGCACGTGGTGTTAACAAGGTCATTCTGGTCGGGAATCTGGGGCAGGCCCCGGAAGTACGTTATATGCCTAACGGGGGCGCAGTGGCAAATCTGCAACTCGCAACGTCAGATAACTGGCGTGATAAACAGACGGGCGAGATGAAAGAGCAGACGGAATGGCATCGGGTGGTACTGTACGGAAAACTCGCGGAAGTGGCTGGCGAGTATCTGCGCAAGGGGTCTCAGGTGTACATCGAGGGACAACTGCGAACCCGTAGCTGGGACGATAACAACGGCGTCACCCGCTATATCACAGAAGTTATTGTTAACACCACGGGCACCATGCAGATGCTGGGGGGCCGCCGTGAAAGTTATCCTCAGCAGGGCAGTCAGCAGTTCAGCGGTCAGTCGCAACCTCAAACCCCGCCTCCGGCAGCAAAAGGGGCAGGGAAAGCAGCAAAAGGGAAAAACACCGCCGCACCGCAGCAACCGCCAGCGCAGCCCGATCCGGCGTATGACTTCAATGATGACATTCCGTTCTGACGCGGCAAATTTTCACAGATGCCCCGTCTGACGGGGCTTACCCAGGAGAACAGTATGACAGACAACACCATGCCCCCACTGAAATCCCTGCCTGACGGGACGTTCACCCGCGAACAGGCCGAAGCGGTGGCAGCACAGTATGAGAATGTCGCAATTGAAGACGATCAGGGGACGCACTTTCGCCTGGTCGTTCGCAAGGATGGCGAAATGGTCTGGCGGGTCTGGAATTTTGAACCGGGCGGCGAGTACGGGATGAACCGGAATATCCAGATCTACGGCATCCGTAAAACGCAGTAAGCAGCAGGAAAGAAGCCCTGCCGGAGAAGCCACTCCGCAGGGCCGGACAATCATCAATATCAGAGAGGCATTAATTATGCCAGTTACCGAGTCTAAAGCAAAAAAGGCAAAAAAAGCCAGCCCCAAAGCAGCACATAAAGCGAATGCACAGTCAGACGTTCTGGTTGCCGCACTGGACAACGCCCCCATCCGTTACACCGCCTGGTCCCGCCTGTTTATCGGGGAACTGAACTGCCGCATCGTCCCGCATACTCAGGAAGAAATCAGGGGGTATGCCGACAGTATCCACGCAGTCGGGCAGATCCATAACATCGTGGTGGTGGAATGTGATGATGGTCGGCTGGAAGTGGTTTGCGGTGGGGGACGGACAAAAGCGATCGGTCTGCTGGTTGAAGAAGGGAAGGTAAACCCGGATCACGAATGGATTTCTTATAAAGCGGTGCCGCGTGAACTGGCACGGGCTGTCTCCCTTACCGAAAACGGCAGACACCGCGCTATGCACCCTGCCGAGCAGATCGCCGGATTCCGCGCCCTGGCTGAAGAAGGGAAAACGCCAGCGCAAATCGGGGATTTGCTGGGCTACGGTGTGAAGCACGTCCAGCGCATGCTGAAGCTGGCAGGGCTGGCTCCGGTTATTCTTCAGGCACTGGCAGAGGACAAAATCACTACCGAACACTGTCAGGCGCTGGCACTGGAAGATAATCCTGACCGTCAGGTACAGGTGTATGAGGCGGCGTGTCGGGAGGGCTGGAACAATAAACCGGAAGTGCGCGTGATCCGTAATTTGATCACCGACAGTCAGGTTTCCACCCTCAACAACAGTAAATATGCGTTTGTCGGTGAAAAGGCATTCTCCGGCGATGAAATCCGCGCTGACCTGTTCAGCGACGAACAGGGTGGTTTTGTGGACAAACTGGCGCTGGATACGGCCCTGCTGGAAAAACTCCAGGTGGTGGCAGAGTGCCTGAAAGAGGCCGAGGGCTGGGAATGGGCAACCGGACGCATGGATGCCGTCAGTTATCACGGCGAAGACAGCACGGTGTACCGTATCCAGGATGAGCCTGACGCGGTTTACACGGAGCAGGAACAGCAGCGCATGGATGAATTGCAGGATCAGTATGACGAGAACCAGACCGCCAGCGATGAAACCGACGCGCTGGAAGCGGAAATGGATGCTATCGAATGCGCGGCACAGCTCCGGGCATGGACGCCGGAAATGCGCGCACAGTCCGGCGTGGTGGTGTCATGGCGTCAGGGTGATGTGTATGTCCAGCGCGGGGTGATACTGCGCGAACCGTCTGAAACGGAAGACGAACCGGCTCAGGTTCCGGTATATGAACGCCAGCCAGAGCCTGTGGACGACATCAGTGTTCCCCTGCTGACCAGAATGTGTGCGGAACGGACGCTGGCAGTCCAGGCGGCACTGATACAGCAGCCGGGAAAATCCGTTGCCCTGCTGGCATGGACTCTTTGCCTGAACGTATTCGGCAGCGGCGCGTATAACCGACCTGCGCAAATTTCCCTGGACTGTAAGCATTACTCCCTGACGAAGACCGCCCCGTCCGGTCAGGAGGGCATGGCATTTCTGACCCTGATGCAGGAAGGAAAACGCCTTGAAGAGTTGCTGCCGGAAGGATGGAAACAGGATTTCACCACTTTCTTTACCCTCAGCACCGCCGATCTTCTGGCCCTGCTCAGTTTCTGCACGGCATGCAGTCTCGATGGCATGCAGACGCGTGGCACCGGAGGCACCACCCGCAGCCCGCTCGATAAGCTGGAAACCGCTCTCGCTTTCCATCTGCGCGACTGGTGGCAACCGACGAAGGCCGATTTCTTCACTGGCCTCAGAAAGCCACAAATCATCGCCGCACTGAACGAGGCCGGACTGACAGGCGCGGCGCGGGATGCGGAGAAGATGAAGAAAGGCGACGCGGCTGAACTGGCAGAGGACAAAATGCGGGACACCCGCTGGGTGCCTGTCTGGATGCGCGCCCCTGATGCAGAAAAATCCCCGTCTGATACCGAAAACAGCAGTGCTGATGCAACCGATGCGGCTTTTGATGCAGACAGCCACCACACCCTGCCCGATGCAGCCTGATAAAGGAGGCCGCCCCTCAGGGGGCGGCAGTAAGGAGAAAATGATGCGTAACATTATTACCCCCGCTGTACTGAAAACCATGATCCCCCAGGAATTTGAAGACTGGCGCGACGGCGGCGAAGACCTGCGCCGCGAACTGACCCACGCCGTGATGCGTGACCTGACGTGCCCCGCAGACTGGGACATGAACGGCGAGTACCGCAGCGAGTTTGGTGGTTTTTTCCCGGTGCAGATCCGTTTCACGCCATCCCACGGCAATTTCAGCCTGGCGGTATGCAGCCCCGGTGATATCAGCCCGTCCTGGATGGTGGTCTTTATTCCGGTCAGCGGTCGCCCGTTCTCTGTTATCCGTACGCTGCCCGCATGGTCGCCGGAAGTTATCACGCATACACTCAGCCTGGTGGCTCACCTCGATGCCGATGGTTACAGTCAGGCCAACATCATCAGCGTTCTGGCGATGGAGGGTACCGTATGATCCCACGTTCGCACGCCCTGGTACCACAACTGCCGGAACAGGAAGCTGCTGCTAAGGCGATTATTTATGTCGAGGATAAACGAGCAAAAGATCCGACATGGAAATGTTATTCCAGTCCTTATGCGCAGGCGTTTCTCCGTTTTTTGTGTGGCAAAGGAAAAATTTCCGGCAAATCACTTAACCAGATAAGAGGCATTATGTGGGATAAGGAGGACAAAATACCGCTGTCGTCTTATGAGCGGGCGCTTGATGATTTCATATCAAGCCGGGGACGGTATTGTCCGACCCCGCTGCCGTCAGATCTTGCCCGGTATGTGTTCCCTGAAACCCTGTTCCGACGAAGTGACCGTCAGGAAAAACGCCGTACACGAGAGTTCCATCAGTATTCCCGCCGTGAACAGCGCAAAAGACAGGAGAGGGAAAACAAATATGCCTGTCTGGTCGGGCAGGCTGAAATTGACCTCGCTTTTCAGATACCGGAGTCGTTGCGGGCCTGGTATTTAAGATGGTCGCAGTCTGACATTAAGCAATATGATCTGGAGCGGATGCTCTGGACATGGCTGGAGCGATGTCCATCGTTGTCTCATCTGGAACGATGGCAGTATTCAGATTGTCCTGTCTGGGTTCTGGAATCTGACATCCGCGATGCAGCCGCATCACTGACAACGGAGCAGAAAGCCCTTGAACGCTGGCTTGTGCCTGACAAGCTGACAGTGGCAGTAAGGAGTCAGGTATGAAGTGGCGTTATTCGCTTCGCTGGAAACTGCCCTCTCCTTGTCCCGGCGAACAGGAGCTTGTGTCAGAAGTGGTGGAGGCAGGGCAACAGGCGCCCGAATCCGTCATGTCACGCTGGGTGGCGGGGGCAGGGTACGCCGTGTGTGTCGATTTTCTGGGAGAGAGACAGGTTCGTCGCTGGAGTAATGAGCGTAAAGCCGCCACCCGTCGCCGGAATCTCGAACGGCGTGTTAACCGGATTGCTCCACTGTTTGCGGATGAACTGATCACAAGGGAGCTTGAGGCACGGCCTGAATATTTCCGTGGAAAATCATAGTGCCGGTGAAATTTAGCTTAAAATACGACTGACAGGACGGGGTACCGGCATGATCGTTTCGTTCCCGGGGTGGTTTGGTGGTCATGCCGTTACTCGTCCTGTCCCAGCCTGAATAAGGATGTCGCCGTTGGCTCCGCATTACCCGGGCATGGCCTGAAGGCCATGCCCTTATGGTTTTCCACTCTGTGGCTTCCGCGTTGTGACGGGCTGTGCCGTGCATCCATCGTAGCCGGGCTGCCGTGGATGCAAGGGTAAAATGCACGCTGCGGTCACCCGGTCCTTCCTTCCCGTCAGGCGTCATCCTCCGGTCGTTCGTCCGCTCAGGTTTCGCGTCCTCACCCTCCGGCTTCCGTCTGCCGTGTCGTCAGGCTGCGGCTTCCCTTGCGCCCCTGCATCCCCGGCTTTAACGCCCGTCTGTTATGGATGCACGGCACCGCCCGGTGCTGCTGAACATGTTACAGAGGGGGATTCATAAATGTCTGTTATTACACCTGCGGTATACGTTGGCACCTGGCACAAATACAACTCCGGCAGCATCGCCGGTCGCTGGTTTGATCTCGCCACCTTTGATGACGAAGGTGACTTTTTCGCGGCCTGTCGCACTCTCCACCAGGATGAGACCGATCCGGAACTGATGTTTCAGGATTTTGAAGGTTTCCCCGGGAATATGGTGTCGGAGTGCCATATTAACTGGGACTATGTTGAAGGCTTTCGCTAGGCACAGGGAGAAGGCTGCGAGGACGCGTATAACATCTGGGTCGATGATACCGGCGAGACGGATTTTGACACCTTCCGCGATGCCTGGTGGGGGGCTGCTGACAGTGAAGAGGCGTTTACCGTTGAATTTGTGAATGATACCGGGTTGCTGACTGGCATTTCTGAAGAAATAGCGCGTTATTTTGATTATGAGGCATATGCGCGGGATTTATTCCTGGACAGCTTTACCTTTATCGATGGCCATGTGTTCAGTCGGTGATATCAACCCCCGTTCCGGCGGGGGAATGACCTGTCAGGCCGCAGAAAACCCCTGGCAGGCTGACGCCTGCCTGAAATGCAGGCAGGCCGCGCCTGCGGCGCAGCCCTTCCTGCCATTCATGGTATGAGGACTGTTTTTGCTGTGTGGTGTCTGTTGTTCTGTCGGCCAGGAACGCATGGACACCTTCGGCTCCCGGCTGACTGGCGTCATCCGGTCGTCAAGCCCGACTCCGCCAGGCAGCTGCTGACGCACCCGCCAGGCTCCGCCGAACCCGCTGGCGCGGTTTCGGGCTTCGCTACGGTCTGATGTCTGAAAACCCGGCTTGCAGCGACCGGAGCGGTCGCGCCGCCATTGTCGCGCCGGTGACGGCGCTCCCCGCGCCCCTACGGGCGTAAGGCTTTTTCCCTCCTGCCGCCACCTCTGCGGCCTGTTTCCCGCTGCGGACTTTCCGGGGGCTGAAGTAACCACATCCCGTTTCAGCCGTCCAGGGGGAGATGTACCGGCCACAAAACTTTTTGCCGCAGGCGTCAAAAACTTTTGCGTCCGCCCCCGGACAGCCGCCCCGTGACGTGGTGACGGGCGCCCCATCGGAAAGGTCCACTGCGGGGTGAAACCCCGAAGAAGTGAACGGCAGAAGGGGCTTTCGCCCTTCCGGGGAATAACCGGTCGGCCCGGCGACCTGATTCATCAGAGGGAGACGTATTCATGACAGTCAGCAGCACGATTTCCGTTTATTGTCGCGATGGTATGTTCCGTTCCGTTTACTGCCATCTGCACGGTGAGCCGTCCTGGAACGGCAGAATCCTGCATACCCACTATGCCACCTGCCAGCAGGCGGAAGCCCTGATTACACATGGTGACATCCGTTGTCTGGGCCCCCGCTGTGACAAGCCTGCCGGGCATACTCTACAGCATCCGGCGAAAGGGGTGACGTCATATTACGGACGTGACAGCAATCTGCTGATGGACAGTGAGGCACGTGAATACCGTTCCCTGACGGAGGCGGTAGCCACAGAAAGTACGCCAGAGGTGCGCTTTCATTATCTGTTCATCGATGGCTACTGGAAGGTGATGTACCGCTCGCCGGAAGGCTGGAAGATGAAAGCGCTCGCGCTGGCACTGCGTCGCTGTCAGGAATGAAAAAAGGCAGGGGGATAAGCCCTGCCTCTCTCCGCCGGAACTTCCCTGCACGGAAGTTCCGGCATCTCAATAACTATCTATGGAGATTATGCTATGAGGCCTTCAATTATCATGGCAATGGCTGATTATGTAAAGCAGCAGCGCGAAGAGTGTCTGCAGAAGGATAAAAAAGTACGTCGTCACACCCGTGTCACCCGGCGGCAGATGACACCGGATGAAATTGCCCCCGAAATCCTGGCTCTGGGTGGTCATATTGTCAGACGTTGCAGCAAACAGCAGCGGGTACATGTTCCCGCCATGCGTTCAGGAGAGTGGGGGCATTTACTCCGCGCACTTGAAATTAAACGTGCCCGGAACTGATTAACCCTTGCCGTCTGCGAAAGCAGGCGGCAAGATTGGCGCTGATATCTCACCAGGAGGCACTGTGAGTAAAAAGAAAAACACCACAACGCCCACGCCGCATGATGCCGCGTTCCGGTCGTTCCTGGCGAATCCCGACGTCGCCAGAGATTTTCTGGAACTGCACCTTCCGGCTGAACTGCGGGCTGTCTGTAATCTGGATACGCTGAAGCTGGAATCCGGTACGTTCGTTGAGGAAGACCTGCGCCAGTATGCCAGCGATATCCTGTGGAGCATGAAAACCACTGACGGTGATGACGGATACGTCCATGTTTTAATCGAACATCAGTCCAGCGATGACAAAATGATGGCGTTTCGCCAGATGCGTTATGCCATTGCAGCGATGCAACGGCACCTGGAAGCCGGGCATGGCAGGCTGCCGCTGGTCATACCGCTGCAGTTCTATCACGGGGAGCGCAGCCCCTACCCACATTCAACAAACTGGCTGGACTGCTTCAGTAATCCGGAAGTTGCGGGTAAAATATATACAAACCCGTTTCCGCTGGTTGATGTCACCGTCATTGATGACGATGACATCATGTGCCATCGCCGTATGGCCGCGCTGACACTGCTGATGAAGCATATCCGCCAGCGTGACCTGATGGAGCTACTGGATAAGCTCCCTCTGTTAATGGTGGAGATGGTATCTGATGAGCAGGTACGCGTACTGATTCATTACATGGTGAATGCGGGAGATTCACCTTCCCCGGAATTTATGCGGGCGCTGGCTGCGCGTCTGCCGCAACATGAGGATAAACTTATGACTATTGCTGAACGTCTTGAGCAGAAAGGTCGTCAGGAGGGCGCTGCTGAAAAAGCACGGGCTATTGCACGACAGCTCCGGAATATGGGAATGACGCCGGAGCAGATTAAACAGGCGACCGGACTTTCCGACGCGGAACTGAAAAAGGTTATTCACTGAGTGAACTGAAAATCCCGGCAAAAGCCGGGATTTTTGTAAAATCATGCAGGGGGAATTGATGACTATTGCTGAACGTCCTGAGCAGAAAGGTCGCGAGGAAGGTCGTCAGGAGGGCGCTGCTGAAAAAGCACGGGCTATTGCACGACAGCTCCGGAATATGGGAATGACACCAGAGCAGATTGAACAGGCAACCGGGCTTTCCGGTGCTGAACTGAAAAAATTATTTGCTGACTGAAGTTCGCCGCCCACTTTTGCCGGGCTTTGTTTTCTCAAGGTTCATACTTCCTCTGCCGTTTTCCCCAGTTCATTTTCCAGACGAGTGATGATGTCAGTTTTGCGCATCCGGTGCATGAGCGGTAACAGGTCGCAGACAGAAAGTGCCTGGGTGGTTCGCCAGACTGTTATATCCACCTGTTCCGCATTTTCCCACGCGTGCCATGTCCGCAAAGTTACGCCGAACTCCCGCGCGGCTTTTTCGCGTGACCAGCACATCCCCTTTCTCCAGAGGCGCAGCTCCCAACCCGTCATAAAACACCTCTGAAAAGTGAAATAATTACACTTTATTTTATCATATTCCACCTGCGGTAAAGCGTGTTTATTGTTTTTAAAAAGTGTAAAAACTTCACTTTTTATCACTTTATTTTTTTCTTTTTCCCCCTTAACCCCGGGTTTATCTGATGCCGTCAGACATCCGTTCTAACACAGTCAGGTGTTTCCGGTTCAGGAAAATTTTCTGGCACCGTAGTGCTGCTCATCCGCCCCTGTCGCGCCGGAAACGGCGCTCCCCGCACCCCTTGCGGGGTGTAAGGTCACAGCGCCGGATGGCGCTGCTGTCTGTCCTCCCGCTGCCACTTCTGCGGCCTGTTCCCCGCAGCCGGACTTTCCGGGGGCTGAAGTAACCACATCCCGTTTCAGCCGTCCAGGGGGAGATATACCGGCCACAAAACTTTTTGCCGCAGACGTCAAAAACTTTTGCGTCCGCCCCCGGACAGCCGCCCCGTGACGTGGTGACGGGCGCCCCATCGGAAAGGTCCACTGCGGGGAGTAACTCCTGAAGAAGTGGACGGCAGAAGGAGCTTTCGCTCCTCCGGGAAGTAACCAGGCTGACCCGGCAGCCGGAAACAATGAGGAGACGATGCCATGAAACAGACCATGCCAGCTACAGACCTGAATACCGCCAGCACCACGGAAGTTATCCCGTCCGTGGCGATTGACCGTATCATCGCACAGCGTAACGAAGGTATTGCGCTTTTTATGCAGGCAACAGAGTGCCTGGAGGCTTCGCGTAGAATTCTGCGGGAGGCATCCGGTCATGACTTTCTTTACGGATTTGAAGACGCCGTAACTGACGCTGTACGTCGTGCTGACAAGCCGGAGGAGACCAGAAAGAATATTTCTCGTTTTGCCGACCGTAAAATCTGGCACCGCCTGATGACGGATACTGGTATGTATACATTCATGAGCTCATGCCAGTATGATGAGTGGAACAAGCAGCTGAATAGTAAAACCTGTCCGGAAATCACTCCGGACAATGTGCTGGCAACATTCCGCCATCTGAATGCCAGAAAAATTCAGACGTTCGAGCAGGGGCTGATTGATGTATACCGTAATCTGTCCTGGGATTATAAAACGAATAATCCCTGTCGTCTTGGCAGGAGGATCATTGTCAGTAATCTGCTGTACCGCTGGAGTGACGGTCATGTATCGCTTGATCACAATGGTCGTGAAAAACTGGATGATCTTGCACGTCCGTTTTATCTCCTGGAAGGACGAAACATACCTGACTTTCGTTATTCCACAGGTACGCTATATAGTGATTTTTTAGTTGCCGGTATTAATGTCGGTGCACTGTTCGACGGAGAATATTTCACGATACGGGGTTTTCTCAAAGGAACGGTACATATCACATTCAAGTGTCCTGACCTTGTCGAAAAAATGAATGACATTATTGCCAGACATTATCCCGGTGCATTGCCGCCACGTGTCTGATACAGCATGAAAGCCCTGACATCATTATCGGGGCTTTTATTTGCTGCCATCAACACAATATCCGGAAATATTGTGACAATATCACGTTAAAGTCCGGTCGTATCAGTGCCATCTTTTTTGTCCTGTAATGACTTTTTCTTAGCTGACTTGCCGGAGGAGCGACGGACAGACTTCTTCGCTTCGGCTTCCCGCATAATGTCACGCAGTGCTTTTTCACCCACCTCATAACCTGCTTCTTTCAGTGTGTTGCGAATGTCAGCCAGTGTATAGCCCTTTGTTTTTACCAGGGCGATAATATCGTCACGGATAGCATCAAGGAAATCGCGAAGTGTTTTCCGCTGCGCTGTCAGGTCGGGAAGTTCTGATAAAGCTGTCCGTGCCAGCTGAATGTCATCATCTGAATAAAATTTTTTTGCTGCCATTGGCAATATCTCTCCGGTTAATGTTGAAACCTGATTTTATCACCAAAACTCAACTTCAGGCAGGGCTGCCCCCTGCCTCTGCCGTCATCATAATACTATCCTGCTCCGATATTGCAGGCTATAATGGTCTTTCAGACGGGACAGGATGTGTAAATGTATAACCGCGCACGCGCGGCCATACATTTACCACCTGGTCAGGGCTTCGCCCCGACACCCCGGTAAGGAGCAGACCGTGAGTGATAAGCGAGAAAGAAGTGGTAGTGAAAGACGGCAGAAGACGCTCCTCAGGGCGGTCCGGTTTTCTCCCGATGAAGATGAAATCATCAGGAAAAAAGCGGAAGATGCCGGGCTTACTGTTTCTGCCTACATACGAAGTGCGGCATTGAACACACGCGTAAATTCCCGGATTGATGATAAGTTCCTGAAGGAACTCATGAGGCTGGGAAGGATGCAAAAGCATCTGTTTGTTGAAGGGAAAAGAACGGGTGACAAAGAATATGCCAGTGTGCTTGTTGCCATCACCGAACTGTCTAATACAGTGCGTAAACAGTTAATGGAAAACTAAGGTTTTATTGTGAACGCCATCATTCCGAAAAAGAGAAGGGACGGTAAGTCTTCGTTTGAAGACCTGGTCTCCTATGTCTCCGTCCGGGATGATGTGGAGGATGAGGAGCTGCATGCGCTTTCGTCAGTGCAGTCTGAACTGTCCCACAGAAGCCGTTTCAGTCGTCTTGTTGACTACGCAACCCGTCTTCGTGATGAGTCATTTGTTTCACTGGTTGATGTTATGAAGGATGGCTGTGAATGGGTGAATTTTTACGGTGTGACCTGTTTCCATAACTGTACTTCACTGGAAACGGCGGCTGAAGAAATGGAATACACGGCACGTCAGGCCCGTTATGCCAAAGATGATACAGATCCGGTATTCCACTACATTCTTTCCTGGCAGGCGCATGAAAGCCCACGTCCTGAGCAGATTTATGACAGTGTGCGTCATACGCTGAAAGCGCTGGGTCTTCCGGAACATCAGTATGTTTCTGCCGTTCATACCGATACGGATAACCTGCATGTCCATGTGGCCGTAAACCGGGTCCATCCGGATACCGGCTATCTCAACTGCCTTTCCTGGAGTCAGGAAAAACTCAGCCGTGCCTGCCGTGAGCTTGAACTCAAACATGGTTTCGCACCGGATAATGGTTGCTGGATACACGCACCGGGTAACCGTATTGTTCGCAAAACGGCGGTGGAACGTGACCGCCAGAATGCCTGGAAACGCGGGAGAAAACAAACTTTCCGCGAGTATGTGGCGCAGACGGCTGTCGCGGGTTTACGCAGTGAACCCGTGCATGACTGGTTATCCCTGCATCGTCGTCTGGCTGAAGACGGGCTGTACCTGTCACAGCAGAATGGCAGTTTTATGGTGATGGATGGCTGGGATCGTAACCATGAAGGTGTACAGCTTGATTCCTTCGGACCTTCCTGGAGTGGTGAAAAACTCAGGAAGAAGATGGGTGAATATACGCCGGTGCCAAATGATATCTTCAGTCAGGTGGTGACTCCAGGACGCTACAAACCGGAGGCTGTTGCCGCTGATACCCGTCCGGAAAAAATAACCGAAACAGAAAGCCTGATGCAGTATGCCTGCCGTCACACCGGAGAACGCCTGCCGGAAATGGCCCGGGAAGGACAACTGGAAAGCTGCCAGGCTATTCACCGTACACTGGCTGAAGCAGGATTATGGATGCGAATTCAGCACGGTCATCTGGTTATCTGTGACGGCTATGATCATAACCAGACCCCCGTCCGGGCTGACAGCGTATGGTCATTGCTGACGCTCGAAAATGTGAAGCAGCTCAGTGGTGGCTGGCAGCCTGTACCGACAGATATTTTCCGCCAGGTCACACCGACAGAACGCTTCAGTGGTCGTCGTCTGGAAAACTGCCCTGCCTCTGACAAAGAATGGCATCGTATGCGTACAGGTACGGGACCACAGGGTGCCATCAGGCGGGAATTATTTTCTGACAAAGAAAGTCTGTGGGGATACAGCATCAGTCATTGCAGCCCGCAGATTGAAGAGATGATCACGCAGGGGGAGTTTACCTGGCAACGTTGTCATGAGCTGTTTGCACAACAGGGACTGATGCTGCAGAAACAACATCACGGGCTTGTTGTTGTTGATGCTTTTAACCATGAGCAAACGCCGGTAAAAGCCAGCAGCATTCATCCGGATTTGACACTGGCGCGTGCTGAACCGCAGGCAGGTCCGTTTGTGAGTGCCCCGGCTGATTTGTTCGACAGGGTGAAACCGGCAAGCCGCTATAACCCGGAACTGGCTGTCAGCGATCAATCCCGGGAGGACTGCAGGCGTGATCCAGTTCTACGTCGTCAGCGTCGCGAGGCGAGAGCTGAAGCCCGGGCAGACCTGCGTGCCCGCTATCTTGCATGGCGGGATCAGTGGCGTAAACCTGAGCTGCGTTATGGTGAACGCAGCCGGGAAATTCACCAGGCGTGTCGTCTGCGTAAGTCTCATATTCGTGTTCAGTATGACGATCCTGTTTTACGTAAGCTGCATTATCACATTGCCGAGGTGCAGCGTATGCAGGCCCTGATCAGGCTGAAGGAGGAAATCAGGGATGAGCGACAGAAACTTATTGCTGACGGGAAGTGGTACCCACCATCCTACCGGCAGTGGGTGGAAACTCAGGCCGCACAGGGGGACAGGGCTGCTGTATCGCAGTTGAGAGGATGGGATTATCGCGATCGCCGTAAAGATAAGTCACGAACCACGACAGCCGATCGCTGTGTGATACTTTGCGAACCTGGCGGAACGCCGGTATATGAAAACAGGGGGGATCTGGAGGCACGCCTGCAGAAAAACGGCAGTGTCCGGTTCCGTGACAGACGGTCTGGGGAATTTGTCTGTACGGATTATGGTGACAGGGTGGTATTCCGCAATCACCATGACCGCAATGCGCTGGCAGATAAACTGGATTTGATTGCACCGGTATTGTTCGAACGTGACCCCGGAATGGGCTTTGAACCCGAAGGTAACGACCGTCAGTTTAATCAGGTCTTTGCTGAAATGGTGGCCTGGCATAACGTGACAGAACGTACCGGTCACGGTGATTACACTATTTCCCGGCCGGATGTGGATCATCATCGCGAAGGTAGTGAGAGGTATTATCGCGACTATATCAATGCACATACCGGCAGCGATATGTCATTGACTTCTCCGGAGCAGGAGACACACAGGGAGCCACCTTCACCCCTGTAAATCAATTTGTTTTCTCTGTTGCTTACCGATCAGAGAATAAAATGTACGCTGGACGTGTTTCACGCGACCACAGCGGTCGTGCTCGTTAAGTGAGGCATGTCTCAACAGGTACGTGAACCACTCATTGTTTCCGGAGAGCACGGTTATTAACCCTTACGTCTCCGGCAGATTGAAATTAACCACCTCTAGATCCTAAAGTTGGTGTTTTCCGTTCATTCAGGGGTTTAATGGATACAGTATTAACAGGAAATATTCCTTCCCGGCGACGAATGCCGTCACAGCCTTTTCTTAAATGGGCTGGCGGTAAACGTCGCAGTCTTGACAGACTACAGCGCTGGCTACCCTCCCCGGAGGCGGTGGAGTGTCTGGTGGAGCCATTTGTGGGTGGAGCCAGCGTGTTTCTGGGGACGGATTACCGCCAGTATCTGCTGGCAGATATCAATGCCGACCTGATTGATGTGTATATTCACATCAGGGATAATCCGTCGGCAATGGTGCAGCGGCTGAAGAAACTTTTTCTTCAGGGTAATAACGAAGCGGCCTACCGGGAAAATCGCGATGCATTTAACCGTATACCGCCCGGGCCGGAGAAATCGGCGCTTTTCATCTACCTGAATCAGCACTGTTTTAACGGAATATGCAGGTATAACAAACAGGGGAAGTTTAACGTGCCCTTCGGTCGTCATAAGGCGGCATATCTTCCGGAGCCGGAGATCCTTGCGTTTGCCAGGAAAACTGAGCGTTGTCACGTCTCATTTCACCATCAGGGCTTTGAAGACACCCTGAAGATGATGACGGCAGGGATGTTTACGGGATTATCGTGTGCAGTCTACTGTGATCCACCGTATCTGCCTGTGAGTCAGACGGCGGGGTTTACAGAATACAGCGGAGAGGTGTTTACAGTGAGAGCGCATGAATTGCTGGCAGAACAGCTGGCGGCAATCCATGTCCGCACCGGGACGCCGGTGGTGATCTCAGCGAGTGATACCCTGCTCAGCCACAGGATATACGGGCAGGCGGGTTTTCGTCTGTACGGATATGATGTGGTGAGGTCGGTATCAGCGAATGCCACATCAAGAAAACCAGCAGGAGAGCTGACAGGGATACTGGGGCCTGACCGTGATAACTGTTGAGCCGGTTGTTCCCGGAAGGGGAAGTAAGAGGTGAATGACTTTCCGGGCATGATGTCAGCCGGGCCTTTGGTAACAGCAAGTCCTGCATATGTAATTATCAAATATTTTATGCCGTAATGGATTAATCCGGGCAGAAGCGCCTGCTGGGCAAAAAAACCATGGAAAATGAGCTGCTGAAAGAAGCCGTTGAATATGGCCGACAAAAAAGTGGATAGCGCACGTGCCCTTGTTGCCGGAGGATGGCGAATAAGCCTTGTCAGTCGTTGCCTCCGGGTGTCACGTGCGCAACTGCATGCCATGGCCCGTAGGTCGAAGGACTGGCAGGATCGTCGACGCAGGCGCAAACCTGATGATACTGAAGCGCTGGACCGTATCCATACCGTTATCGGCGATCTGCCAATGTATGGTTATCGTCGGGTGTGGGTACTGCTGCGCAGACAATCAGAAACTGACGACATGACCGTTATTAATGCCAAACGCGTATACCGCATCATGCGTCAGAATGCGCTGCTGCTTGAGCGTAAACCTGCAATACTGCCCTCGAAACGGGCGCATACAGGGAAAGTGGCCGTCGGGGAAAGTAACCAGCGGTGGTGCTCTGACGGCTTCGAGTTCAACTGTGATAATGGCGAAAAACTGCGGGTAACGTTCGCGCTGGACTGCTGCGATCGTGAGGTCCTGCACTGGGCGGCCAGTACCGGCGGCTATGACAGTATAACCGTGCAGGATGTGATGCCAGGTGCGGTGGAAAAGCGCTTCGGTAGCAGTCTGCCGACATCACCTGTTGAGTGGCTGATGGATAACGGTTCAGCCTACCGGTCTCATCAGACGCGTAGGTTCGCCAGAATCGTGGGACTTGAGCCAAAAAATACAGCGGTCCGCAGCCCGGAAAGCAACGGGATGGCTGAGAGCTTCGTCAAAACGATGAAGCGCGACTACATCAGTATCATGCCGAAACCCGACGGGTTAACAGCGGTAAAGAACCTTGCGGAGGCCTTCGAACAATACAACGAATGGCACCCGCATAATGCACTGGGATATCGTTCACCACGGGAATATCTGCGGCGACGAACCAGTAATGGGTTAAGTGATAAAAAGTGTATGGAAATATAGGGGCCAATCCAGCGCCTGATTAAATCTTGTGCAATCATGGGGTGAGCAAAGCTCCGGAGGGATTCGTTATGGCTATCACTACTATCGGTATCGATCTTGCTAAAAATGTGTTCGCTGTCCACGGTGTGGACCAGAATGGAAAAACTATGCTGGTAAAACCTGGGGTATCGCGAACTGCACTTCCTGAACTTAACACCAGAGAATGTCTCCTGGTTCTGGTAACGGTTTGAAGTCAGTACCCATGCGCTTCCTGCTTATTTAAATAGCGTAGAGTCCAAATCTTCTTCTGTGATTTCCATACCTGGCATTTTGGTAATGGCCGCGTGCTGGGCATCGGTCAGTGGATAGTTATCCAGTTCGTAAGCTGGCAATATATCGCGTGCCAGGTAGCGCAGCGCTTTATGAACTAACCAGACGGCTCAATGAGACAAAAGCGCCGTCTCATAAGGGATTAAACCAGATTTACGAGACGACCAGCATTCTACATCCAGAGCCAAATGAGACGTTTTTTTAATTTGCAGTTATTGTGAGCCAGCCAAAATGGATTGCGAGTCGTTACAAATAAGTGTTGAGTAAATCAGTAACAGTATTAATTCTTATCATAACCAGACGAGGCGTACAGAATGAATAACGAAGAAATATTTTCACTTAGCTATGAGCAGCTTTTACAGGCAACTGAAGAGCAGATTAAAGAATTCCTGGTCAACCGGAACGGCGAAGATAATGCCCTGGCACCGGTCAGGGCCTGTGATACCCTGAATTTCTGGAACACACTGGCAATTCGGGGCTGGCCGGGCCTGCCCGACGTTGAGCGTGTGAACAGCGACTTTAACCGTCTGATTTCGCTCATCAGTAAGTTCAGGCAGGAGAATGCATGACCACCGGTAACGTCCGCCGCCGCTGCAGAGACGGGGCTGATTGTGCTGGTCGCGATGGAAAAGAAAAGTTCTGCACCGGTACGTACCCGTGAGAGCCTGTCAGTAATTCTGTGTAACTGCCACCGTATTAAAGGTGATCGCTCAGGCGGTCACCGAAGTCGATAATAAAACGACTCATCGCCAGCCGCCAGTTCTGGATCGGCATACTCCATTTTTTCGACGCGTCCTTTATCGCCAGATAAATAACCTTCCGCACCGAGTCGTCTGTCGGGAACACTTTACGCTTTTTGATAGCCGCACGGATAACGCTGTTTAGCGACTCAATGGCGTTTGTGGTGTAGATGGCCCTACTGAAATCGGGTGGATAGCCGAAGAACGTATTGAGATTTTCCCAGTGCGCACGCCAGCTTTTGCTGATTTGCGGTTATTTGTCGTCCCACTCGCCCGCGAACGCATCCAGCGCTATCAGCGCCGGTGCCTGATAAACCACCTTCAGTCCGCTGGTGACGGCTTTGTAGTCCTTCCAGGCCACGTATTTCAGACTGTTACGCACCATATGGATGATGCACAGCTGGATATGGGGCTGCGGGTAGACGCTGTTTATCGCATCCGGGAAGCCTTTCAGGCCGTCCACGCAGGCAATCAGGATACCCTGAAGACCACGATTTTTCAGCTCCGTCAGCACACTCAGCCAGAACTTTGCACCTCATTTTCGGCCAGCCACATACCCAGCAGCTCTTTTTGCCCTTCGGTGTTGATACCCAGCGTGAGGAAGACGGCTTTGTTTATTACACTGCCATTCTGGCGGACTTTTACAACAATGCAGTCCATATAAATAATGGGATACAGCGCATCCAGCTGTCGATTTTGCCATTCAGTGACCTGCTCTTTTACGGCATCGGTGACTTTAGATATCAGCGTGGGCGACACATCGGAGTCGTATATTTCTTTAAAGGTGGCAACGATTTCGCGCGTGGTCATGCCTTTGATAAAATCTGGCTGTCCATCTCCGTCATGCGCGTCTGGTTCTTCTTAAGCAACTGAGGTTCGAAGGTGTTTTCACGGTCACGAGGCGTGTTCAGCTCAATCTCGCCGTCATCACTGAGCAGCGTTTTTGACGAGTAGCCATTGCGGGTATTTGAGCCTTTTTTGGCGCGTTCTTCTCGTGCCCGAGGTAGTCGGTCAGCTCAGCATTGAGTGCTGTTTCGACGGTCAGTTTCGTCAGTATTCGGGAAAACTGATTAAGATCGGCTTCGGTTTTAAGGCCCCTGGTCAGTTCAGTTGCGAGCGCTTTGAGTTTCTTTTCATCCATAATTTGCCTGTCTCCGTGGTTGGAATGAACATATCAAAAACAGGCAGATACACAATTTAAATTACAGTCTCCTAAAAACTTATGATGTGTTTCTACCAGACAACTACGCTAAAATAATAACAGTATATTATCTTTTAATATTGTAGTGGTTTTATTTCTCCAGGCGCCATCCTTGCATTAGTTGTATGCAAACAAGCTGTTGAGGTTGTACTGATGAGTGATGATAGGCGTTCAATAATTGCCCATCAACCAATCGTAGCTCTAATAAATATCGCTCCCCTTGATAAATGCAACTCTCCACTTTAGCAGGTAAACCTTTATTTTTTAAATGTACGTGTTCTGGTCGAATTAATACATTGTTATATGTAATGCACTTATTTTTAATAAACCCTTGGTGTAACATACTACAATCTAGGAATTGTTCAGAGCCAGGTATGGATAAAGAGATAATACATCCTTTACCGATAAATTTAGCTGTCCATGCATTGTTTGGATGCTCATATATTTGTTGTGGTATACCCCACTGCACTAATGTACCTTTATACATTACTGCGATATGACTGGCTAATGCCATCGCTTCTGCCTGATCATGGGTAACATAAACAAATGTTGTACCAGTACGATGGTGGAGTTCCCGGAAGGTTTTCTCCATCGTTGTGCGTAGCTCTCGATCGAGATTGCTCAGCGGTTCATCCAGTAATATGACTTCTGGATGTGAGATCAAACAACGAGCCAGTGCTACTCGTTGGCGCTGCCCGCCACTAAGCTCATGTGGCGATCGTCCGGAATAAGCGAGTAGTTCCACGGCTTCCAGCATCTCCATGACTCTCTTCTTATAAATATTACGGCTGATTTGGCGTAATCTTAGGGGGTAACCAACATTCTCTTCTACTGTCATATGAGGCCACAGAGCATAGGATTGAAATACCATCCCCATATTACGTTGCTCTGGTGGTAGAGACATTATTTTATTTGCTAACAAACGATTTCCTAAAAACAAACATCCTGTACTAGGCTGCTCCAGGCCGGCAATAATACGCAGAGTTGTCGTTTTACCACAGCCACTTGGACCTAATATCGCGGTAAATGAGCCTTGTGGAATAGTAAGGTTAAGTTTCTGTACTGCAGTCTGGTTACCAAATATTTTACTGAGTTGCTCTAATCTTAGTTCTGCCATTGCATAAATCCTTTAGGAAAAAATTTACTACATATGTTGAGTAATAGCATCGTCAGTACAACTATTATTACCACTAAAACCGAAATTGCTGAGGCTTGTACAATATCTCCACTCTCATTAAGATTAAAAATTATCACTCCCAATGTTTCCTTCCCTGGTCCCCATAACAGTGCAGATACGGTAAGTTCATGAATGGTGGAAAGGAAGACCAGAAATGCTCCGGAAAAGGCTGTGGGGCCTAACAATGGTACAACAATATGGCTGAACTGTTGAAAGACATTCGCTCCAGCCAAACTGGCGGCCTCTTCCATCGTGGCATCTAATTGTAACATACAACTGTATACTGGCTTTATACATACCGTAAAAAATCGGGCTATATAGGCGAAGAAGATAATCGTTAAGGTTCCATTGAGGCTAATATCCAGAAGAGGTAATGGATGGGCAAACAGAACAATAAAGGAAATTGCCAATACTACACCGGGCAAGGCATAGGGAATATCAAGAATATTGTAGAGGCAGAGTAATGAACGGGTAGGATGACGCACGAATAACCACGCCAGTGGCAGGCTCAGCAGCATTAATATAAGTGAGGAGGACACTGACAATAATAGACTGTTGAGTATAGCACGACAAGTTTGTGTATCAAAAATTATTTTCCAGGCAGAAAGTGTGAATGTATCACTATTTAGTATGACACCGGTTGTTGGCACCAGCGACGTGGCAATTAGTGCCAGTAGTGGTGCAATCACAATAGAGAAAAGCAATGCAGACAGTAATATCTCTATTACTATACGCCATTTACTTTGCAGTGAAAAAATTAACGAGTTATCTGTTGTGCCGATTAGAGGCAATGCACAGTACTGTTGCATATGTTTTTGTAATATCATAATACCGATCGTTAGCACGCCTGTCAGGACTGACAGTGCTGCAACTTCATTTAGTACTGCAGGACCAAAGCTTGAAAGTATCTGGTAGATATACACTGGTAACACAAGTAACGAAATGGGAATACCGAGCATGGCCGGAATACCGAAGTTACCCAGCGAGGAGACAAAAGCAATTGCAGCACCGGCCCATATAGTACTTCGGCAAAGTGGTAGTGAGATATCGTGAAAAGTTTGCCAGAATGATGCACCGCTTAATCTTGCTGTTTCAATATATTCTTGTGGTAAATATTTCAGTTGCGTTTGTATCAACAGGAATACTAAAGGTGTATTCTGGATTCCAAGTAGCAAGGCGATACCTTCGGCAGAATACAATGGGTTGGGCCAGCCAAAACCTTGCGAAAGATAAATGCTATTGAAAAGAATTCCAATCTGGCGAAAAAGTTGTAGCCAACTCATTGCTGTGATCTGAGGTGGAATCATCATTGGCAACATTACCAAAAAAAAAGCAATCTGCTTAATGCGAATATTTGTCAGTACCAGACAAAAAGCAAATAGATTACCAAGTAATAGGGAAAACAGCGCTCCTAGCCCACTAGTATAAAGACTATTATACAGGGCGGTCCATGTTAATGGGTTACTTAGCACATGCCATAGATTACTATTTCTGCCATGCTGCCAGTCGGTTATTGCAAAGATGAACAATTGTAGCTCAGGCAACAGAATAAACAATATGATGAAGCTGAATAATAGCCATGACCACCATTTGTATCGATTATAAATTATACTTTGATATTGTACCATACTGATTTAACAATTAATGACTTCCAAAAAGTGCTGCAAAACGCTTTTTGTTAACTTCGATATTTGTCAGAGCATTTACTCTATTAAAGGGCATTAACTTAATACTACCACGTGGTGGAAAGCCTTTGGGAACGGGTAGTGCTGCATCTGCAGGTATATATCCTTGCTGTAACACCATATTTTGTCCCTCTTTAGATAATAAGAAATCGATAAATTTTCTTGCTCCTTGAGGGTTTTTAGAGGCTTTCATTATTGCTACCGGCTCAGTTACGATACTGACCCCCTCTTTTGGAAATACGAACTCAATCGGAGCGCCTTTGTCCTTTGCACGAATTGCCATATAGTCCACCAGAAAACCATAAGCTTTGTCACCTGATACAATAGCATTCAGTACAGCTCCGTTACCGCTTTGTGGCATTGCTCCATTTTCTTTCAGCTTTTCGTAATATAGCCAGCCGAGCTTGGAGTTATTCATCAGTGTTGCCTGATGAATTTGTGCTGCTCCGGAGTATAGTGGACTAGGAAGAGTGGTCATGTTTTTTAACTCTGGTTTAATCAGATCCAGCCATGAGGTTGGCTTGACAGGCGCATTACTATGATAAGCAATACCAGTAGTAATCAATTTAGTCCCATAGTAATAACCGTTTTTATCATATAACCAAGACTGGAAATGTTTGGCTTGTGGGGATTGATAAGCAGTAAGTAAACCTTGATGCTTCAGTGATTCCATAGAGAGACTATCAGCGATTAATAGAACATCAGGTGTTTCGCCGCCAGCTGCTAATTCAGCTTGTATACGAGTCATCAGCTTAGTAGTACCATCACGGATCCACTTAACCTCAATGTCTGGATAATACTTTTCAAAAGTGTTAACAGTCAACTGCGCATCTTCGATAGGTTGACTGGTATAGAGAACCAAGACAGATTTAGCAAAAATGGGGATACTTAGTGAAATAAGCAATATCGTTGTTATTATATTTTTTATATTCATGATCTAACTCCTCTTTCATACTCATAATTATCAGGATGAAGGAATGTGTTAGAAATTAGTGGAATTGTCAATTCTCTATGGTTCATGCTTTTCTACCTTTGTTACAATAACACTAAGATGTGAATGTGTAGGCGTAAAAAATGTCTATCCCATGAAACATAGAAGAAAAAGATTGCAGTCGATATGTTGTGTGATCGCTATTAATATTAGGTATAACAGTGAATTATATCGTTCAATGATAACACAATCCAAATTAGGTAATTCGTTAGCAGTAGGATATTAATCCTGATTATGCCATTATCAATTACAACAATTATTCAACGGACAGTTAAAAGACATAAATGTATGTAACGACGTTAGCTGATAAAACAATAACTGGTAGTGCATTTAACCCTGCTGAGATCTGAATGTTATCTAAGTCCTTGCTTAAGGTCGTGTCCATATCGTACAGGGAAGGACATTCAACTATGCTTTCTTGAGGGTTGAGGTACAAAAGATAGTACTTTCTAAGCCTAGAAATCTTTGGATGCCTGTAAAAAATCGATTTAGTTAATAGCTAATAATTAGGTATATACCCAGTTAACTTGAAGTTGCATATTTCAGCGTCTGGAAGTTGTCATTAATCGAGACTGTAATTTAAATTGTGTATCTGCCTGTTTTTGATATGTTCATTCCAACCACGGAGACAGGCAAATTATGGATGAAAAGAAACTCAAAGCGTTCGCAACTGAACTGACCAGGGGCCTTAAAACCGAAGCCGATCTTAATCAGTTTTCCCGAATGCTGACGAAACTGACCGTCGAAACAGAGCCTGTACACGAGATTGTGGTGCGACACGATGCTGTTCCTGTGATTGTTTCAGCCAGTATGTAGTAAGAAGTGCGAAGAAACCTGCTGTCTCACCAGCAGTTCCCTACCCGACTGTGTGTTGAGAGTAATTTCAGGGTGCAAAGCGTCGGGGACAACGTAGCCACGGACTATCCGTAAGAGCGAGCCGTGAGGCTCAATCCGAAACTGCCAGCCACAGGCGGTGAAGGCGCAAGGGATGAGGGTATGGTCAGCACAAGCGAATCCCGGTAAGCATCGTAATGTGTAAGAAGCCAAAGCGGCTGTCAGGCTTCAGCCAAAAGGCACGCGAGCAGGTATGCCTTCTCACAGTTGGGGCATCGTGAGTGTTATATCGCCAGTGTTAATGGGGGACCTGTCCCCTTGAGTCACAGGAACGGAACGTGGTAACCCCGTACAACTCGTTGGCTTTACCGAAAGCATTACGGTAATAGAGGGCTGCGTCGTTGGATCTTTCACGCCACCTGGCGCACGAAAAACGGCGAAGTCAGGGATATCAGCCGGAAACAAGCTTCTGCGACAGCAATCAGACGTCACAGGCATCCGTTCAGCCGCCAATCCTTACGGTGTGGAATACGTCGATTACTTTAAAGAGCGAATGCGGAAATATCCTCCACAGTAGAAAACTGCCGGGTTAGGGTAACTTGGCGACATTCTTCGCCTGGACAACAGACATCCGCAAGGTGATCTACACGACAAACGCCATTGAGTCGCTGAACAGCGTGATCCGGCATGCCATCAAGAAACGGAAGGTGTTCCCGACAGACGACTCGGTGAAAAAGGTGGTATGGCTGGCAATCCAGGCGGCCTCACAGAAATGGACAATGCCGCTTAAGGACTGGCGTATGGCGATGAGCCGCTTTATTATTGAGTTCGGAATGCGGCGGCAGTTACACAGAATTACGGACAGGATCTGACGCAAGAATGTGAAGTATTGCGGCGGCAGAGAAACGCCGAACTGTACCAGCAAAATAGTAAATATTTTGACTTCTTCAACCAGTCCCAATAGAAAGGTGGGACCTGAGTCCCACTTTTTAGTAGAGCGCTTTTATATCAATTTTTGCCCCACAGGCATCAGCATAGCGGGATAGAGTTTTTATGCTGGCCCCTAACGGGTTTCGCTCAAGTCTGGATATGGCCGATGGGCGAATATCCAGGCGTTGTGCGACTTCTGTTTTTGTCAGTCCTGCATTTTCCCGCATTTTGTAGAGCATTTCGATAAGAGCAAGCTCACGATCTGCGTTCTGATAACCCCGGACAGCTTCCGGGGTATTCAGCATTTTTTTCCTTAATTCGTCGAGAGATACACCTTTCATTCAATCATCTCCTTTAGCCGCTTTCTCGCCAGTTCTATGGCTGCTGACGGGGTCTTTTCGGTTTTCTTTATGAACGAGTGCAGGAGGTAGATATTGTGCCCGGCTGCGTAAGCGTAGAGTGTTCTGGCAATATTTTTATCCCCAACCCTCAGTTCAAAAATCCCTCCTCCTATCACCCGGCTATGTGGCATTTTCAGTTGGCCAGTTTCACTCAGTCTTTCTATTAGTAGAAACATTCGACCTCGCAACTCGTCTGGTAGGTCAGTTAGTTCAGAAACGGCTGCTTCGTGGGTTATTACGTTGAACATAGTATAGCCTCCTGCCTGTGATAATTATACTAAAAAGGAAAAATTAATGTAAAGGTAAATTTCACTTAAAAGTGAAATTTAGGACTGAATTAGATAGGCACGTGGAGTTAAATTTGTTGTCAACGGCGGGACGCCACCCGCAATAACCGACTGAAAAACAGGAGAATATATGAACTACGCAGGTAACGAGGAAGTCAGAAAGGGCCTGGAGAAACTTACTGAAGCGCTGTACGAAGTGTATTGCCAGGCTGCTGAATTTGAGAGCAGGTATAAATGGAATAAAGCCACCCCGGTAGACCCACTGCCGTTGCCGCTCGTCTTCCAGCCTCACCACCGGCGATTGTAATGTTCCGGGGACCTCATCTTCACAGAAATATTCTGTTCATTAGCATTCCGGTATTCGTATAACTTCCTTCTGTGGAGAGTAAACAATGCCCAGGATGCGATGGACGCTTGACCAGAAAAAACATCACGTTGCCGCATGGCGCGCCAGCGACCTTACCCGTGAACAGTACTGTGAACTTTACGACATTCCGTTTAAATCTCTGCGCCAGTGGCCGCAGGATGTTGCAAAAGCCGAAAAGCGGGCCAGAGCACCAGAAATTATTCCTGTTTCAGTATCTGGCGCTCCCGGAATGGCTGATGGCAGACCATTGTCGGATGAGCCTGTCACACTATTTCTTCCCGGTGGTATCCGGATGTGCTGCCAGCCTTCTCAGTTAACCGATGTTTTCCGGGCTCTTCGCCATGCTGACGCCTGATAACGTATTCCTGGTCGTAAAACCCGTCGATATGCGCAGGGGTATCGATACACTGACACAGTACGTCCAGAACGAACTTAACGCTGCATGGCATGACGGTGCTGCCTTTGTCTTTACCAACAAGGCCCATTCCCGCATAAAAGTTCTTCGGTGGGATAAACATGGCGTATGGCTGTGTACCCGACGACTGCACCGGGGAAGCTTCCGCTGGCCCCGGAAAGGTGATGCCATATGGCATCTCACGCCGGATGAGTTTCACTGGCTGGTCTGTGGGGTTGACTGGCAGCAGGTGAATGGCCATGACCTGGCAAAATGGGTATACAGGGATACATCCACAGATGTTCAGGATTGCGCAGTAACCACATGAAATATAATGAATATCAATGCATGATGTCGTATAATCCACCGCATGGATATCTCGCTTCTCAGTACCACCAGTGACCCTGAACAGCTTCGCACTCTGGCAATTGCCATGGTGCAAAAAGTCATGGCTGAGAATGCAGAGCTTCAGAACCGTATCCGCATCCTGGAAGAGCAGATGAAGCTCGCACGCCAGCAGCGTTTTGGTAAAAAATGCGAATCGCTGGCCGGGATGCAGCGCTCCCTGTTCGAAGAGGATGTTGACGCGGATATCGCAGAAATCTCGGCGCATCTGGACAAACTGCTTCCTCAGACCGGGGACGAAGAAAAAACGACAACACGTCCTGTTCGTAAACCTTTACCCTCACATCTTCCCCGGGTTGAAAAGGTTATCCCGCCAGTTGAATCACGTTGCCCGGAATGCGATGAGCCACTGCACTTCATTCGCAATGAAGTCAGCGAGAAAATGGAATATATCCCCGCCCGGGTCGTGGTCAACCGCTATATCTGTCCGCAGTACAGCTGTCCCTGCTGTGAGAAAGTGTTCAGCGGAAAAATGCCGGCACATATCCGGCGTTTTTCAAGGCAGTTGTCGCTTTATGTAATAAAATTACGTCATGCCGCTTCTTTTTCTGGATTCAAATAAACTTCTTGTATGTAGTCCCAGTTGCGAAGTTGCTGACTCCAGCGTTCTGGGTGTTGTTTCTGGGC
>NZ_SNMT01000036.1:0-29462 GCF_013350575.1 Salmonella sp. SG203 | reverse complement strand
CTGCGTGAGCAGCTGTACGGCACCCGGTTCTGTATGGAGATTCAGAAAACGCCTTTTATGGCGCCGGCTGAGGCTGAACATCTGTATTCAGCTGAAGATCCACCCGGGCAGCCACTGCCGGTCGGTGTAAAGCAAACGGTGAGCTGCGGGCCTCAGTCGCGCTGAAAAAGATCGCCAGGTCGTAACGGCTGGAGAAGAAGAGCTGCCACCGTCCCGCGAAGAGAGTCCGGCAGTGGTGGCAACGTTATGCCAGCCCCGAAACCGGAAGTCTTGTGGTTCTGTCCTGAACAACAGGAAGGGAGAGGTTTCTCCTGGTAGTGCGTTACACAAACGTAAGCCGCTCGCCAGAACCGTATTGATATTTATTGGTCGGTCAGTTCGACTTTCCAGGGCAACGGCTTGCGTGCCCGGTTTGCCGACCATGGTTATTTTTACCCGAAGTGGTATAAGCCACCTGCCTGATACTCCACACCTTATGGGGATTTACTGACTGGGGACCATTTCACGAATACGCAGTACCCCGCTACAACCTTCTGGCCATAACAGGTAACAACGCCACCAACATCAGTTTCAGTCAGTGGCTTAATGTAATGGATCAGACCATCAGTATTCTGTGGATCTTTCTGCTTCCGTTAACAGCATGGTCACTATGGAAATGGTATCAGCATCCCGGACAAAGCCGTTTCACCCGCAGGCCTGTCGATATCACCAGATTACCGCATATCTTTGCCTCTCTGTCCCCGGCCATTGCCCCGGTTATGCCTGAAGGTGATCCCGGAAAGCTCCTCCACGGCGGAAAACGACCTGAACAGAGAGTTGCGCTTACACCAGAGGCTTTTGTCGAACAACACAGCTTAATCACCAGTATGCAGCTCGATGTTGCAGCGACAGAACAATGTTTCATGGCACAGCTGGGTCAAGTATCCTGATGAAAAGTAAGATAAACGTCCAGGAACTGATAAAGCTGCATCCCGGCGAATTCTTTTCCATTTTTCAGGGTGAATCAGTTCCCTCTGCATCGTTCTATAGCTTTGGCAGTGATCCTGTCGTCATTAACCGCTATATCAGCGTGGATGCGCCACGTCTCAAGCAGCTTCGCCATCTGGTCCCCCGAACGGTACAACGCCGTATTCTTTCACCGGAAAATGTCAGCGCCATCACTGGCGTACTGACAGCAAAACCTTCCCGCAAACGGCGAAAAAGCCGCACGGAACCACATATTATCGTGGATACTTTCCAGCAACGAATCGCAGGACGTCAGGCTGCTGTGACGCTGCTGGAAGAGTACGACACGGATATCAACGCGCGCGAAATGGCCTTGTGGGAAACAGCCGTGAACACGCTTAAAACTACCACCCGGGAAGAATGACGAATTCGCTACATACACACTGAACCGGCCAGATACACCGGCCACAGAAGAGGAGAATCAGATATCAGTCAGGACAGAAAAAGCAGGTATCCGCCTGTTATTACCAACTGAAGGAGATGGCCTGTTTAACAGAATACCGGACAAAAAAACTCACATATTTCTACAATCCACCGAAAAGGATGGAATAACCGGTTTTGAGCCTGTACACGAAATTGTGGTGTAACACGAGGCTGTTTCTGTGATGGTTTCAGCCAACAGACAGTAATCCTGCTGTCTTACCAGCAGTTCCCTGTCGCCCCTTTAGTATCTTTCATCGACTGCTTATGGTGAGCAGTTTCATAATACCCGCCTGTTCAATTGATTGCGTCAATCCATTAAAAATACAGATCGTATCGATCGTTATTTCACGCTTGACTGTGCTTATCTGAAAACATGAACATTCAAAAAATATAAAGAAAATGTATACAAGAGCGTTCCGAAATTATATTTGGAGCAGGTTAAGTTATGGAGTTTAATATCAAGTTGAGTCAGCGGTACGCAGGAGTATCGTGGGGTATTGTTTTTTGTGGTGATGTCATTGATATAATGTGATTAAGAAAAGGTAACTTTTTAATGGTTAAGGAATGTTTGTTCTGCCTGATGTCTGTTGTTTTTGGGGTATCAGAGGCAGGGGCTCAATCTGTATCGCTGAATACTCAGAAGTACGGAATTGAGCTTGGAGCGACCCGTATTATTTATCCGCCAGAAGGGAATGGTGTAACGCTGAGTGTGGTCAACCCGGAAAATTACCCGATACTGATACAATCACAGGTTCTGAAGGAAGATAAAAAAACTGAAGCGCCATTTTATGTTACGCCGCCACTTTTTCGCCTGGAGGGAGGGCAAAAAAATACCCTGCGTATAGTCCGTACCGGAGGGGAATATCCGGCAGGGCGTGAATCCCTGGCATGGCTTTGCGTCCGGGGGATTCCGCCAAAAGACGGAGATGTCTGGGCGCAGGGTAAGGACGGCCCCCTGCAATCCTCCGGGAAGGTTGCCATGCTGATGCAGTTGTCCATTAACAGCTGTATAAAACTGCTGGTTCGTCCTGACAGTCTGTCCACCAATCCGTCGGGCATGGCGGATAAACTGAGCTGGAAGGTTGTCGGTAATAATCTGATTGCCACCAATCCGACAGAGTATTATATGAGTCTCGGATCACTGTCCTTTAATGGTAAAAAACTGCAGGAAGATTATATTCCGCCGCAGGGTGAACATGTATTTGCCCTGCCGGGAGGGTACGGAAGTCGAGGAAAAGTAAGCTGGACAGTTGTTGGTGATTATGGTGATAACAGTCCGGTACAGACGGCAGAAATAAAATAGCGTATTTTTATCCGGTGTCGTCCGGAGAGTGCTTTCTGATTAAATAAAATATTACTGCTGAAATATATCAGACGGTTGTCTGATGGTTATTGTATGTATCTGATTTCCTGAAGCGGTTTTAAGAAAAAAACGGATTTATTATGCGCCACTCCATTCTGGCATTATTTGTCGGTGTTACGTTATTGTCTCCGGAGGCTTTTGCCCGCCATTATATATTTGATGCGTCAATGATTGGCGACAGTAAGAGTAATGTGGATATCTCCCTGTTTAATGAGGGACTGCAGTTACCCGGCAATTATGATGTTACCGTGCTGATGAATGGAGAGGCAGTGGATAATACCACGATACCGTTTCATCTTGCAGGAGAAAAAGGCCATCAGTATCTGGCTCCCTGTCTTACGCCTGAACAGCTTTCCCGTTACGGGGTTGATACCGGTAAATATCGTTCGCTTTTTACCGGCTCCACCTGTGCTGACCTGAGCGCGATCCCTCAGGCCACCACGCATTTTGATTTCAATCAGCAGCAGCTGGCCATTGTGGTTCCTCCTCAGGCCATGATGCCGAAAATCACCGGTATTGCACCTGAGTTGCAGTGGGATGATGGTATCCCCGCTCTGTTGCTGGGCTGGGATGCCAGTACACAGCACAGTGAGTACCGGGAACCATGGTCCTCCCGTTCTGACTCGAATTACATCAGCCTGCAGCCCGGGCTGAACCTCGGACCGTGGCGTTTACGTAATGCCTCCACCTGGCAGAAAAACAGCAGTCAGCCGGGGGAGTGGCAGAGTGCGTACACGTACGCGGAACGGGGTATCAACCGTCTGAAAAGCCGCCTGACGTTCGGGGAGAGTTATACCTCCGGTAGCGTATTTGACAGTATACCCTTCCGGGGCGTCATGCTGGCCTCCGACGAAAATATGGTGCCCTGGGACCAGAGTCAGTTTGCGCCGGTGGTCCGGGGGATTGCCCGTACCCAGGCCCGGGTTGAGGTCAGACAGAACGGTTACCTGATGACCACCCGGACGGTACCCGCCGGTCCGTTTGAAATCACCGACCTGCCCTCCACGGGGTCCAGTGGCGACCTGCAGGTCACCGTGCTGGAAAGCGACGGCTCCCGCCAGGAGTTCACCGTGCCCTATAACTCCCCGGCAGTGGCTGTACGTCAGGGATACCTGAAATACAGCGTGACCGGGGGGCAGTATCGTTCCTCATATGACAACGTGAAACACACGCCGGTGATGTCCGCTGAACTGATATACGGCCTGCCGTGGAATTTGACGGTCTATGGCGGTTTTCAGACCGCAGACCATTATCAGGCGGGCTCCGCCGGGCTGGGTGCCATGCTGGGGGGATGGGGCGCACTGTCAGTGGATGCCACGCTGGCGCGTTCACAATGGTATGGCGAATCACAACAGACGGGGCAGCGCTGGCGGGTTCGTTACAGCGAGACCCTTGATACAGGAACCTCGCTGGGCATGGCCAGTGAGGAATATGACTCAGAAGGTTACAGCGGGCTGTCAGAGACGCTGGACACCTGGTGTGATAACAACAGCCACTGTGGGTATTACCCCGGGTACCGTCCGGCGCGGCAGAAGAACCGGACCAGTATCACCCTGAGCCAGTCGCTGGGTGGCGTCGGGAGCCTGAGTCTGAACGGCTCCCGGCAGACGTACCGTAATGACAGCAGCAGTAACACCTCATGGGGCGCGGGATACAGCACCATGTTGTTCAGCCGCCTGTCTGTCAGCCTGAACTGGTCGCGGAACCAGAGCACGGACCGCTCCGGACGGACATCGACTGACAGTTTTACCAGTCTGTACCTGAGCATGCCGCTGAGCAGCTGGTCAGCGCTGAGCCCTGTGTATGCAACATACCAGATGAACGGTCAGAGTCACGGGGACACAAACCATGAACTGGGTATGTACGGTGATGTACTGGACCGCCGTCTCCACTGGGACGTACGCGAACGTTACCGTGACGGAAGCGGGAACGATAAGGCGAACAGCGCCCTGTACCTGGATTACCGCGGTACCTACGGCGAGCTGACCGGCAATTACAGCTACAGCCGCTACCAGCGTTTGGCGGGCGCCGGCGTGAAGGGCATGCTGGTTGCGACCGGTGACGGTCTGACGGTGGGACAGCCACAGGGGGACACGCTGACACTGGTTGAAATACCGGGGGTGTCTGGGGCTCCTGTAGGGGGCTGGCCGGGCGTGAGAACCGATTTTCGCGGTTACACGACGCAGGGTTACCTGACGCCGTATCAGATAAACGAAATAAATGTCGACCCGGCGGGCCTGCCGGATAATGCGGCGTTGTCACAAACCACAGTGAAGGTGGTGCCGACGAAAGGTGCGGTTGTCCGGGCGAGATTCCATCCGTCGGTGGGTAAACAGGTATTACTGACACTGGTTAGTCCCGGCAGCCGTCCGGTACCGTTCGGCGCGGTGGCTGTGGTGGAAGGCCATGACAGCGGAACCGGTATCGTGGGTGACGGCGGGAAGGTGTACCTGACGGGGATGCCGGATGAGGGGCGTGTCAGCGTTCGCTGGGGAGCGGGGCAACAGCAGCAGTGTACGGCAGACGTCAGTGTAACGGGGCTGGCGGGACCGGCAGGTGTGTATTCTGCGGATGCCGTCTGCCGGGATGACACGCTGACATCCGGAGGGGCGGACAGGCGCTGAAAAAGTTAACAGGATTACCGCTTCCGCGTGTGGCACGGTCAGACGTGAAAGCGCGTAAACATCACCGGTAATGGTGATGGAATATGCAGAACGGGAGGCACACAGCAACACCTGTTCTGTCGGTATGAAACGAAACCATGTATAAAAAGGATATAGCTATATGAAAAACGTAAGAATTCTGGCACTGGCCGCTGCCCTGAGCGCCGTGATGACCGGTTCTGCTTTTGCTACTGCCGTATCGGGGCAGCAGCTGAGCATTGTCACTACTCTGAGCAGGGCAGCGACAACCAACGCTGTTGTTACATCAGCGGGTTACTCGATGGACGATCAGGGTAACCTGCCCTCTAACACGACGCTGGCTACAATTACAGGCCTGCCGATCGGGGCATGGATTGTTGATACGAATAGTACGAACAGCGACGGCATTAAGTTTTTGAGCAACGACGGTAAAAATCACGCTTTTGAAGCAAAAGTCAAGGCTTCTGATTCATCTGTTGTTTCTAAGAACAGTTCTAACACCATTTCAGGGCTCAGCGCGATAACTGATGGCAAAGCCACCGTTTATCCTTATGGCAATCTGTCGAACATAGCGCCGGGTGTTTATGTTTCAACTCCGGTTGTTTACACCTTTACCAATTGATGTACTGATACGGAACCCGGGAGTTGACAGAACTGTGATTCCGTAATAACACGCCTCAGGCTGGTATATGCCAGCCTGTTATGGAAAGCCGGAATTAATTCCGGGGATGGAGTGATAACTTATTGCTTTTTATCTTACCGATATCTGTATATAACACGGAGATTATCATGAGTACATTAATTCGAATTAACGTCACAAATAATAGTCCGTATGTGAATAATTTCTTCTTTTTCCAGCAACCGGCGGAATATACTGGTGGTGAAGAAGTTTTTTCAAACAGTCTGCTTTCCACTACTATTCTTCCTGCATCTCAGGGAGGTAGCGTTTATACATTTTTACTTAATTTACAGTATTATGCAGGGGTACAACAACGCTTTACTCTGCCTGAGGTCGGAAAACCTTCCGGGAATATGTCTGCCATTCAGCCCGTGGAAATCGCACCTGCCACCGGGTCTGTAAATAACAGCGTAACCATGATGAATAAACCTGCACTGGGACTGAAGCCAGCAGTAGCGGACAGTGGGGTGCAGAAAGGTGCGTTCCGTATTGTTTCACCGGTTACAACCCCGGACTTGAACAATATAATGGTGGCTCTGCTGCGCGTATGCCGAATGGCTCAGTGGTATTGTCAAACTTTGTCACCATCAAACCGTCCACTAACCTGGACTGTCAGCCCGTTTTAAAATTTTATGTTCAGACGGGAGACTATACCGCCGGAACCGTCATGAACTTTACCAGCTCTTCAGTTAATGCAGCACTGTGCGACGCAACGGAAGGGTTTACCACATTCAATGTGGTTTATAACGCTGACGGTACCTGGACGGTAACACCAGGCGTCAGCCGGGCATCAGTAAAAGCAGATGCTGATGGTAATCTTTTTTTTGGCGAGCAGGAACTTAATACTGTTATTTATAATGAAGCCGGAACGGAAAGCATCTGCCGCGGGCATTCAAACAGCGCAACCTCTCCGTATATCGTTACTGCGTTAACTCACCCGAGCAACATATATGTTGATGGGGCATACATATTATCCGTGAATGATGATACTCCTGTCGGCACTGACTGTGTACAAAAAAACGGGGCAACAGGACCCTGTACACGATTCTGTGGTGCGACACGAGGTTGCTCCTATCTCCCCCGGTCTGGCTAACGGAGTTCTGGACGGTATGGAATCAATGCTGAAAAGCATGACGAGATCTGCCGACAAGGTTCACATGGTCAGGTACGCCGATGATTTTGTGATAACCGGCAGTTCGAAAGAGCTACTGGAAAACAGAATCAAACCCGCGGTAATGATATTCTTGCGGGAAAGAGGGCTGACACTATCTGAAGAAAAAACCGCGATCGTTTCGATATCACAGGGATTTGATTTTCTTGGTTTTAGTATTCGTAAATACGGCAGGAAACTGCTGATAAAACCAGCGAAAAGCAGTATCAAATCTTTCCTGGACGTTATTCGAAAAGAGATCAAGGCAGGCGTAACCTTGCCCACAGCAGCATTAATAGGTCTGCTCAATCGTAAAATAACGGGTTGGGTAAACTATTACCGGCATGTTGTGGCAAAAGCTGTCTTCAGTAAAATAGACACCGCCATCTTCTGGGCTCTTTACCGTATGATAAGGCGGAAACACGGCAAGAAATCAAAACGTTGGCTTTACCGAAAGTACTACGGTAATAGAGGGCTGCGTCGCTGGATCTTTCACGCCATCTGGCGCACGAAAAATGGCGAAGTCAGGAATATCAGCCTGAAACTATCCTCCACAGCAGGAGGTTGCCGGGTCAGGAATTTATCTGGCTTTGTGAAGGCCTGAGCCGTGTGCGGGGAAACGTGCACGCACGGTTCTGAGGAGAGGGAGTCGCAGAAATGCGGCTCTCTTATCCGACTAAATGCCTTTTCTCAGAAGTGACCGTCCAGGCGGTCACCGAACTCGATAATAAAGCGGCTCATTGCCATACGCCAGTCCCGCAGTGGCGTTTCTTTATCGCATGCCGGATCACGCTGTTCAGCGACTCTATGGCATTCGTCGTATAGAGCACCTTGCGGATGTCCGTCGGGTAGGCGAAGAACGTGGACAGATTGGCCCAGTTTGCCTGCCAGCTCCGGCTGACCTGTGGATAGCGGCTGTCCCAGGCAGCCGCGAACGCTTCCAGTGCCTGCTGGCCTGCTTCTTCCGTGGGCGCCTGATAGATGGCCTTCAGGTCGCGGGTGACGGCTTTGTGGTCCTTCCAGGAGACGAACCGCAGGCTGTTGCGCACCATATGCACGATACATAACTGGATGCGGGCCTCCGGATACACTGCGTTGATGGCGTCAGGGAAGCCTTTCAGGCCGTCAACACAGGCGATGAGGATATCGTTCAGGCCGCGGTTTTTTAGTTCAGTCAGCACATTGAGCCAGAACTTCGCCCCTTCGTTTTCGGCCAGCCACATACCCAGAAGTTCTTTCTGACCTTCGATATTGATGCCCAGAGCCAGGAACACCGATTTATTGATGACACGACTGTGCTGCCGGACTTTCAGGACGATACAGTCAAGATAAACAACAGGATAAACCGCATCCAGTGGACGATTTTGCCATTCGACAACCTGCTCCATCACGGCGCCGGTGAGACATCCGCGTCATACAGTTCTTTGAACGCCGCCGCTATCTCGCGGAGGGTCATCCCTTTGGCATACAGTGATAAAATCTGGTTATCCATCCCGGTGATCCGGGTCTGGTTTTTCTTCACCAGTTGGGGTTCGAAGGAGCCGTCGCGATCGCGCGGAGTACGTAGTTCGAGAGGGCCATCGCCGGTGGTAACGGTCTTTGTGGAATAGCCGTTGCGGGAGTTGGACCCTGATTTAGGTTGATTTTTATCGTAGCCCAGATGGTGGGACATTTCGGCGTTGAGTGCTGCCTCAACACTGATTTTTTTCAGCAGACGATCGAACTGGCTGAGATCGTCAGGGGTTTTGAGATTTTTGGCCAGTTCGTTAGCCAGAGCCTGCAACTGTTTTTCGTCCATAAACTAACCTGCTTCTGATGTTGGACTGAACATATCAAAATCAGGTAATTACACAATCTTATGTACAGGCTCCCGATGATTCTTCACCGCGTGGAATATTCCGGCGTATTCTCCTCCTCATGGATCTGTGCGCTGGTGGTCGGCGTGGTCCTTGGCTTGTGCGTCCCGCTGCTGGATTATGCGCTGTCTCTCATCATCCAGCGCTGGAAGTAGCCAGGGCTTTCAATGTAACACCCTGTTTTTATCGTTGTTACCCTCAATGCGGGAAAGATAAAAACTGACCAGGCTGATTAGCCCCGCAATGTGACCGGCTAACTCAGATAGCGGCTTGTTGTTTCCGATAAATGTTTGCTTTATTTGCTTCCGTATCTCATAAAGTGCGGGCAGAATATGCCTGACGTCAAAATCACAAAGCCTGCCCCGTTTCTGCTGTCTCCATATCACGGCGTTGGCGTGATCAACATACGCAACCAGTGAAGCAATATGCGCGTTTATTGTTTCTTCACTGTAAATGCCTGGCGGTTGCAACATCAGCTTCATCAGGTCATCGATAGCATTAAGCCGTGAATAGATTTCAATGAGTCTCGTCATCTTCGCTATCCAGTATTTTTTATCAGACGATAATTACTGAATCACTTTCAGGCCGTGAATTGCAACTTCGTCCATTACTGCTGGCTGGTGGGTTATTATTCCCTGTAAAAAGGGGAGAAAATCCCCTTTATTCCACCAGTGAGAACGGCGCTCATGTAGTATACCTGCCAACCCCTGCACAATATTCTACCAGGAAGTAAAAAAGCCTGCGGCAACACCAACACCGTTACCAGAATCCCATGCGGCTTTCATGTTTACACTCGTATCCGGCGTGATACTTTTTTGTACTCCGGCAGCTATTGCCCCCTGATCACGATAGCTACTGACAGCCATACCAAATCCTGAACCTGTACTCGTAATAGTGCTCATTGCCTAGCTCCAGCAAACCACCATTCGCTCGTTTTTCATTCCGGTCAACCTGCTCTTTAAGCGCACTGAAACGTTGATTCGTGTAGTCGTTTGAACGCGCCACTGCGTTATTTTCTGCCTGTGCTGCCCGATGGTTCGTATAATTGTTAGCGCTTTTCAGCATATGAACGGAACTCTCATCCATGTAAGCATTAGAGCGTGTAACAGCATTATTTTCAGCAACGACAGTCCGATTTTCAGTATTTTCATTTGCGCTTTTTAGTGTCTGTTTAGCTGTGTCATTGGTATAGTCCCTGGCTTTATTCAGTATCCCCGAAGTATCAATCTTACCTATCTGTTCATCGGTGTACTTATTGGCGTTATCTTCTGCTTTACTGGCGTATTATCTGGCCTGCTGGTCAGCGTTTGAGAATTTATTATCAATATTCAGGTTCTTGATTTTATTATCTGTATTCTCTCCAGCCTCCCTGACTACTTCGCCCTTTGCCGTAGTAATGCTGTTCTATACTTTACCAATTTCGGTATTGGTATACCCCTTCGCCGCCGCCAGATTCTCATCACTGTGACAGATGGCTGCTGCTTTGGCGGTGTCGAGCTGCCCCTTGTTCACCGCATCATCAGCATTAACCCCTTCGGCAAGGCCACCAAGAGAACGAGTACCAACTTGTTCATACGCTGTATAATCATCTTTTAATTTCCAGATACCAATATTCACTTCATTATCATGTTCAGCCCTGGATTTCGCGCCAAGAGCCACACTATTAACTCCCGTTGCTGCCGCTCCATGACCGTTGGATGTGCCGTTATTTCCGTCTACACTTTCCTCCTGCCCTGTGGCTGTCCCACCCTCAGCATTTACCCTCGCCCCCTGTCCAAGAGATGTACCGGATTTACCATTTGAATGAGCACCCAGCCCTATAACTGTACTGTTATCTCCGTTTGCAAAAGATTTATTTCCAACTACTGTTGCGTTATTGCCATTTACACTAGCCCCCATTCCGACGACCTTACTGTTACTGGAGTTTACAACTACATGTTGCCCAATAACTGTTGAATTATCTCCATTTGCACTACTTCCCTGCCCTATAACTGTTGCGTTATCTCCATTTGCAGAAGCTTTTTCTCCATAAGATGAACTATTGTTCCCCCGGCCATTGCTCCATCACCGTAAACTGCATTAGCTGCATATACGCTATTTAAATAAAAGAACGGGGATAAAAGTACGGAAAAAAGAATAAACTTTATTGACCTTGAAAGATTATTTGGCCTTGCAGGGTATGGGAACCGAAATTATTTGAATTTTCCAAAATATATTTCCTCTTGATGTAAATTTTTAGTGAGGAAAAAAGCAAGTGTTGGCAGGGATGACAAATCAATACCAGCCAGTGAAACGAAATTTCATATAGTTATGGCGACGCTACGCGAAATCTGAGATTTTTCGGGGGGCATTTTATTCGCCAGATTTTTAGTACATCGCTGAAATCAGAAGGAAAGGCTACAGGTAAGGCTATCGGGAAGGAAAAACAGCCGTGATAACCCTCTTTACAGTGGGCTCCAATTGCCCAAAGGGGAGCGTTCTTATCATGGCCTGAACCTGATAACCAATCCGGGGGCTTCAATTGCCCGTGGTATCGGCATCAGGTCTGAAAAGCCGATGAATGGCTTCTTTCAGCCGGGCTCCAGTTACCCGGGGCGAACACCATCAACGGATCTTCATGGCGTAATCTACAACATCGATATTTCTGCGGCAACAAAAACAGCACATCTTAAAGAGGGTCAGTTAACCGAGTCGTTTAAAGATAGCCAGAAGCCAGATTTGACTTACGCGGCTATAGTACAAACCTGCACTATTTTGATTCTTCTGATAATTTTATCAACCAATTCTATTTGGCTCAGTGGCTCCGTACATATAACGTCCGCAACTAACGACCTGATTTTTATGATGATGGTTTTTCCATCATCTTTAACCTGATGATTTTCTTATTGACGCAGACTTGCGACATCTTTAATCGTGGGAAATACGAAAATTTCAGGGAGTTTAAAAGGCTCAACTCTTTAAGAGGTTTGCCAGTAACCGACAGTTACCCGCAAGCAGATCATGTGTTTTTATTCCTCTGTCGGTCGCTGGAAACAATAAGGGCTTACATGTCCCTTTGAAGGGTAAGCCGTTGATTATCCTGTTCACCGTCACTTTGGCCTGCGTAGTCATGTTGCCAGTTCTGCGGCATCAGTCTCTTGCCACCAGGCCAGTAACTGACAGTTACCAAGTTAACTGGCGAAGAAAATAGCCAATTCTAGCGATTAGCTATAATCAAACAGAATCAAAGGGTTATACCTGCCTGCAAATTTGCAGTCTGGAACATTTTCAACAAGTTAGCCATTTGCCCAGCCTGCGCCAATGGCGTTTTGTGGAAGAATCAATGAGTTAGCCAATTTTCCCCATAGGGGGAAGTTAAACCCCTGCCTAAGTCCCAATTCTGCCTTAGCTCCCGATGAATGGCGTAGTCTGCACTGGATTACAATTTGTCAGCCGCTTACCCACCAAACCGTAAATTTACTTCTTGCTCATTCCACCAGCGTTACGCACACATTCTTTGGCGGGAATGCCAGCTCGCGCCAGTGGCGAAAGTTCATCCACCAGATTTGGAGGATGATAATTTTATGAGCTAAATTTTCAGCCCAGTTTTTTCCGCACCTTCGCTTTCCGTAGTTCCCGCTTTCCGCTCCGTCAGGTATCGCCATTTCATTGTCCGGATTAAGGGTTCTCTGTTCTGCCAGTTGTGCCCGGTAACAGTCCCGTATCTGCCGGGCCTGTTTCAGTCCTGTATCCGGATAACGCCCTAGTGTGACTGCTTTCGGAATACTGGTCCGTCCTCCTTCGCGCCAGGTGAACACAAAACTCACTCCACCCTGACGGCTGACCCGGATCGACAGTCCCCGTCCATCCGCTATCATTTTCTGATGGGCCTGGGGTTTTACGTGTAATTTTTTCAAAAGCGTGTCGCTAAGTTTGTTTTCGGTCGCCATTTAACTCCTCCATTTTTAATACACATTTTAATACACAGGCCACGAAACAGCATGAAACCGGGTAGATCGCTATGCTCATCCACGAAACAAAATATTCTTTTTTATCATAAAGATAATCATATTTTTCGACCTGTCAGCCTGTGCCATCAGTGGACAGGGTATGTCGTAGGGAGCAATATGCCAACATCTCTTTCACCTAATGATTTTAAATCATAAAAAAACAAAATCACCCGCTAAATCCACAACATTTAATACACATGACAGCCATGCGATCGGGTCAGCCCGTCGACGCGCTCTCTTCAAAACCAGGATTAATCCACCCTGCATGCCCCCACATGCCACTGTATAGTGGGCTTACAAAGAGGTTTGTAATTCAGCTCAATAATTAATTATATCGATCGTATCGATCGATATAATTCCATTTATTGATTGTGGTTATCTGTATAGACTTCCCGCAAACAACAATCATCAGGGAGAGATGCGTCGGCTCAGTTCTGAGCAAAGGCAGAACCAGGCATGTCACCCACTCTTTCATAAAGAAAAGAACGGACGTGTTTTAAAAAAACACGCTGCATTCCGCATACAAGGGATAAGCGAGCTATTTTCAGATGAACCTCAGTTTATAACGAAAATTAACATAAAATAATTTACCTGAAAAAACACATTCAGTTACTGGGTGCGTGACGATATTACGACACCCCACCGTCCGATGTCATTACGGAGAATAAGTCGTGGAACCAGATAACAGCCCCCTCACGGGTCAGACCGTTATTCGCAGGTATCACTACAGTACTGGTGCGAAGTGTTTTTTACTGGGCATGGTCGTTTTATTTGTTGTCACATTATTCCTTCTGTACCAGGTAATAATGAGTTAACCATCTGCCGGACAGTATATCCGGATAAAGAAAAATAACATTCTGTATCTGCCATGCTGAATGGTTCGCGCTGCCATTCAAATTAAGCCCGGACGCAGAGCGCAATGTGACTGAATTAAAACATGACCCACTTACCGGTACTGTGACCGACACGCAGGGGCGGTAGCATAACTTTTTCATGGCGAACCATGCACTCAATGAAACGCAAAATAAATAATACGTATAATAATACATGTAAAAACATTCTGGTCGTGGGGGCCGGGCTTACCGGGGCCGTAATTGCCAGAGAGCTGGCTGAGAAAGGGCACAGGGTAACAGTTATTGACCAGCGCAACCATATCGCGGGTAACTGTTATGACGCCCGCGACGCCGAAACCGGCATCATGATACATACTTACGGACCGCATATTTTTCATACTGATAATGAAACCGTATGGAATTATGTAAGTAAACATGCAGAAATGATGCCTTATATTAATAAAGTGAAGGCGACGGTTCAGGGGCAGGTTTTTTCATTACCTGTTAATCTTCACACCATTAATCAGTTTTTCAGAACGGCATGTTCGCCGGATGAAGCGAGAGCACTCCTCGTCAGTAAAAGCGACCGGAGCATTACTGAGCCAGAGAATTTTGAGCAGCAGGCCCTGAAATTTATTGGTAAAGAGCTGTATGAAGCCTTTTTTAAAGGTTACACCGTAAAACAATGGGGTATCCAGCCTTCGGAACTGCCTGCGTCCGTTCTGAAACGGCTTCCGGTTCGTTTTAACTATGATGACAATTACTTTAATCACAAATTCCAGGGTATCCCGAAGTACGGTTATACGAAAATGACGGAGTCCATTCTCAGTCACGGCAATGTGCAGACCGAACTCATGCGGAGTTTCATCAGGGAGGAAATCAGCGGGTACGACCATGTTTTCTACAGCGGTCCGCTTGATGCCTTCCATTCCCATCAGTTCGGGCGGTTAAAATACCGGACGCTGGATTTTGAAAGATTCACCTGCCGGGGAGACTGGCAGGGGTGTGCGGTCATGAACTACTGCGAAGAAAATGTCCCGTGGACCCGTATTACAGAACATAAATATTTTTCACCATGGGAAAGCCATGAGCAGTCAGTCTGTTACCGGGAATACAGTCGCGAGTGTGAAGCGGGTGATATCCCCTTTTATCCGGTTCGCCAGGCCGGAGAAATGAGCGTACTGAAACAGTATATCTCACTGTCGGAAAAAGAGGAAAATGTCACTTTTGTCGGGCGTCTGGGCACCTGTCGTTACCTTGACATGGATGTCACGATTGCGGAGGCGCTGGAGACGGCCAGACAATATCAGTCCTCCCTTGAAACCCGACAGAAAATGCCGGCATTCACGGTTGATGTCCGATGAAGTGTGTCGCACTTATCGTAACGCATAACCGGCTGGAAAAACTGAAAAATACCATTAAAAAAACGGCTGAAATTAATTTCTCATCTGTTGTGGTCGTTAATAACGGCTCCACGGACGGAACCTCCGGGTGGCTTTCAGCCTGTAATGCCCCCCGCCTCATCATCATTAACACTGAACGTAATACTGGCGGGGCTGGCGGGTTCAGGGCGGGAAGTGAGTATATCTGCCGTCATCTGAATGACACTGACTGGGTCTTCTTCTATGATGATGACGCCTGGCCTGAAAGTAATATACTGCAGGCGTTTTCGCATCTGGTGACATCCGGGTACCGTGTCTTTGCATCATCAGTGCATACCCCGGGAGGCATACCGTGCCGTATGAATCTCCCCTTTAAGAAAATACCGGGCACACTGAAAAACACGTTAATTTACCTGACTGCACCGGGGAAATATCTTCCGGATACAGGGAAAGCCACTCAGGTTGAGACCGTGTCATTCACGGGTATGGTCATCAGTCGGGATGTTCTGCAGGAACATCTCCGTGATATCCATGATGAGTTTTTTCTTTATTATGATGACTTATTTTTTGGTTATGCGTTAACCTCGTCCGGAAAAAATATTCGTTACTCTCCGGAACTCAGATTCACTCATGACATCAGTATTCAGAATAAAATCATATATCCTGAGTGGAAAGTCTATTATCTGTGCAGAAATCTGTTATTAACAGGAAAAGTCCGCCCCGGAGTCCGTATATTCGGAATACCGGCAATAGCGGTACGCCTGGTTAAATATTTTGCCCTGCTCCCGTGGCAGCGAAATAAGTGTCATTATCTGTATTCCGTTATCCGTGGAATTATACACGGAGCTGGCGGGATCAGGAGTAAAAACCATTAGCCGGATACTGAGATGAAAAAACTGTGTTACTTCGTAAACTCAGACTGGTATTTCAGTTTGCACTGGACAGAACGTGCTGTGGCCGCCCGCAATGCCGGATATGACATTCATATCATCAGCCATTTTATTGATAAAAAAATAACGCAAAAGTTTACTGCACTTGGCTTTCACTGCCATAATATATCGCTGGAGGCCCAGTCATTTAATCCCCTGATTTTTATCCGCGCCTTTCTGGATGCCGGAAAAATCCTCAGAACGATTAAGCCTGATTTATTACACTGCATCACCATCAAGCCCGGCCTCATCGGGGGCTTTCATGCCAGAATCATACACTGTCCGGTAATCATCAGTTTTGCCGGGCTGGGGCGGGTCTTCTCGTCCGGCTCTGTACTGATAACGCTTTTACGCAGACTGACCCTGCATGCCCTTAAATACATCTCAGGCAACCGGTACAGTGTCTTTATGTTTGAGAGTGAAACAGACCGGCGAAAAATATCCGCGCTTACAGGGATTGATGACAGGCAGACCACGGTGATTGATGGTGCAGGTATTAACACTGATATTTTTGAATATTCGAAGGAGCCGGACAGCCATATTCCGGTGGTGCTTTTTGCCGGCAGGATGTTATGGAGTAAAGGCCCCGCAGAGCTCATTGAAGCCGGAAAAATCCTCAGGCGCAGAAATATCAGGTTTATCCTGAATATGGCAGGAATACTGGTCGAAAAAGACCGGGATGCCATACCGCTGAGGGAGATACTGAAGTGGCGGGACAAGGGAGTGATTAACTGGCTCGGTTGCTCCTCCGGTGTTCATGAGCTGATTAAGGCGTCCAGTCTCGTTGTTCTGCCCTCAGTCTATCCGGAAGGCATTCCACGTATCCTTCTTGAAGCATCTTCCTGCGGGCGGGCCTGTATCAGTTATGACACCGGTGGATGTGCCGGTTTAATTACCGACAACCACAACGGATTAATCGTCAGAAGTAACACCGTTCAGGAGCTGGCCGAAAAACTGGAATATCTGCTGAAAAGGCCACAGTTACGGGCCGAAATGGGGCTCAATGGCAGAAAACGGGTCATGGAGCAATTTTCAAGTGACATCATTATCAACAAAACCCTGATGTTATATAAGCGCATGACCCCGGATTAAAAAATTCCCGCAGACTCAGGGAGAATACGCAACCGCAAACCGGACATACCTAACACTGTATCAGTGCGCTCCTGCCCTCCTCTCCTTACTGGCGGGGATGCATTAATCCGGCAGCGGTATTCCTTATGAAGCTGTAGTATTGTTGTAAACGGACAGAAATGATGAATGATTTGAAGGAAGCGATTACCCGGTATCCTCTCTGGATTGCACTGGGCTGGAATGACGTACTGGGACGCTACCGGCGGTCCGTTCTGGGGCCGTTCTGGCTGACCATCTCCATGGGGGTGACCGTATCTGCCATGGGGCCTCTTTATGGCTCATTATTCGGCAGTGGAGCGGGCAATTATATCATGCACCTGACCACAGGCATGATTTTCTGGGCCTTTCTGTCGTCAACCGTTAACGACTGTTGCAGCGTATTTAATGACTCGGCATCTGTCATTAAACAGTCAGACCTGCCGTTCCACTTATACATTCTGCGTGTCTTTTACCGGCAACTGACAATTATGGCCCATAACTGCATCATTATACCGCCTGTCATGTTACTGACGGGTGCCACTGTCAGTGCCGGACTGTTTCTTCTTGTCCCTGCCCTTATACTGACCGCCGTCACCCTGGTTTCAGCCGGAATGATGCTGGCCATCTTCTGCACGAGATACCGGGACATGGGACCGGTTGTGCAAAGTGTCATCACGTTATGTTTTTTTATCACCCCCGTGATTTGGGCGCCGGCACAACTGCCGGCTGCCAGAAGGGAGTTCGTGGACTACAATATTTTTTATTACTATATGGAAATACTGCGAAAACCGCTAACGGGTGCTGTTCCTGATATGCATATCTGGAGCCCGGTGATAATCACCACCCTGACCACGCTGGTCATCTCACAGTTTGTCCTGAATAAATACAAAACCCGGATTGTATACTGGCTGTAACCCATGAAGATAATTTGCAGAAACGCCGGGGTTAAGTTCCCGATATTCAACACCAGTCAGCGGTCGCTCAGAAAAAGTATTCTGGGGGCTGCGACCGGAGGACGGATTGGTACTTCCGCGTCAGGTATTACGGAAGTGGAGGCGCTGAAAAACATCAGCTTCTCTCTTTATGAAGGAGACAGACTGGCTCTCGTCGGACATAATGGCTCCGGGAAAACCACCCTGCTGAGGGTACTGGCCGGTGCGTATAAACCCACATCAGGTCACTTCGAACGCACCGGACGTGTGACCAGTCTTATCGACCCGATGATGGGAATGGATGGTGAACTGACCGGCATGGAAAATATCAGACTCAGGGGATTGTTTCTGGGGCTTTCCCGTCAGGCGATTAAAAATATGACGGATGAAATCATTGAGTTCAGCGAGCTCGGTAATTTTATTAAAGTCCCTGTCAGGACATACTCCAGTGGTATGGTACTGAGACTGGGCTTCTCCATTTCAACTGCCATCACACCGGAAATTCTGCTCATGGATGAATGGATGAGTGTCGGAGATTCAGATTTCAGGAAAAAAGCGGAAGAACGACTGAACAGTTTTATCTCGAAAGCCGGTATTCTGGTCATGGCAACACATGACCACGGACTGGCTGACGCGGTATGCAACCAGGTCATCAGACTTGAACATGGTGAAATAGTGAGTCATGAACAACCATAACCCCCGGGGTTATTCGTCTCCCCCGGACACGGGAGCCGCCCGGCCCCTTTCCTGAATATCACCATCCGTCACTGAATACCGGTGTCGGTGAAAAAGCCATTATCACGGAGTACCGTAAGGCCGGTTAACAGTAGTGTGCTGCCGGAAATAAATCCAGTCCGATAAATCAGAAACAAAATGAAAAAAATTTATATCTATGGTGAAAATAAAGTCACGGTCACTATAATGCGTGACTGTGTAAAGGAGTTACTGAGCGGGCCGCCGTATAATGAACCGGAGCCCGATTTTTGTTATGCCGGCGTTATTCATGATGCCGGTATTTTACTGAACCGGATACAGAACTCAGTTTACCCTCCTGTCGTGTTACTTAACATACAGCCCAGGGAAAATATTATTCTGTTACAGGCTCTCCGGGAAATCAGGGAGGGTGTGGGTATTGCTGTATTCTGTGAAAATATGCTTTATTCAGATAAAATCGTTTCAGGATGGTTTAACACCACCCTGCTTCTTGATACAGACCTGGCTGATGCCAGTATGAGCAGATATATCAGACTCGCAATGATAAAAAGTCAGCTGAAATACCGGAAAATAACCGAATGTAAACAGAAAGAAAATCTTGTGGCTGAACTGATAAAAAAATTACCTGAGACTGTGATTCAGCTCGACTATATACTCCATATATCCCTGCTGTCGGAGCCACTGACCAGAAAAGAAAGGGCGATGGTATCATATCTGCGTGAAGGGGTGTCAGTTGAACAGGCGGCGGTTCTGAGCGGCTCCAGTGTCAATATGATGAATATGTGGTTCAGGAGTCTTTGCAACAAACTCCTGACCAGAAAGCAGGCTGAAGAAAATTTTGTTCTGTCAGAAAAGATGCAGCGTAATCCTTTCACATAACATAAAGGTAATAATTTAAATATACAATTGCAGTAAGCGGCAAATGAGATCTGCAATTACCCACATCTATTTTTTCAAAAGTGCAAAACCATAAAGAATGTCATTAAGCCGACGTAGTCCTCGCCAAAGCACTGTGTTTTCTGGTGGGGGGCGTTGTGACCATGGCTAAATATCCGCCTAACTTCATCTTAAATGTTAGTTAATTACGAAAATGGACATTAGTATTGGGAACATGAAAGGGAGGCGAAAAACGGTTCAAATTAGCCGCTTACGAAGGAATGTCCATCTCATTAGTTGAAAATTAAGAGAAGAGTAAAATTAAAGAGCGCCAAATTTTCTCTAAAAAGTACTTGTGAAGGAATGGCTATTTGTACATTCCTTATCTGGTGTTATCAACGCCACTTACTATACAGGTGGCTTTAATAAGCTTTAACCATATAATTGAGAAAATTAAGTATGTTGCACACTGTATTGCAAAGACTTTTTTGTCCTATCTTTAATAGCCAAGAAGAGCGTGACTTATATTTTTCTGGCACGGGATTTTTCATTCAAGATAACAACAAGCTATTTATCTTTAAGGGGGGGGTAGTTAATTTTAATTCATATTTTAATGCATTTCCTGTTAAAAAAGTTATTGAGAAAACCTCCATTGGAGATATTGATGTTAAACTATCCTTAGTAAAAGGGAAAGGCACTTTACGAGTCTTTGGTCAAAATTTAAACGGAAAGGATTTAATACTGGATAAGGTGATAGATGGTAATATCTCTCAGCTTAACATACCACTTAATATTATAACCAATAAATATGCAACATTATTTGTAGAGTTTATGGCATATGAGGATTCAATAATATCAGGCATTGAATATGTGACACACTCGGAGAAAAAAAGAGAAATATATCTTGGTATAGTCACTACAACTTTCAATCGTCAAGAGCAAGTTCTTAATTTAATTAAAAAGTTATCAGATAATGATGAGCTTACATCTTGCACTAAGTTATATGTAATCAATAATGGAGATGATATTAATTTTTCGGGGAGTGATTTTGTCACAGTAGTGAAAAATGAAAACACTGGGGGGAGTGGTGGATTTATGACTGGACTATTGAATAGTCAAAAAAATAATCATACCCATACAATGTTTATTGATGATGATGCTTTATGTCATCCAGAATCAATTGTTAAAGCAATATCATTTTTATCTTATGTACTAGATCCTAATACATCTTTGTGCGGCGCTATGCTCTATGAAAATAAACCATACATACAGTATGAGGCTGGAGCTAAAATAGAAGGTTTCCATTTGGTGCCAAGAAATATGAATATGGACTTACGTTATGAATCGAATCATTTTTTCAATAACTTTATCGAATCAGCTGATTATGGGCCATGGTGGTTTTTTATATTCCCCAATATCAAAGGATTAAAGTTTTCGTTTCCTTTTTTTGTTCGAGGTGATGATGTCACATTTTCTCTTCGCAACAAATTTAAACCAATAATGTTAAATGGTCTTTGCTCATGGCAGGAATCATTCGATGCAAAAATATCTCCTACAGTTGAATATTTAGCCTTTAGAAGTTTTCTGATGATTAATATCGTATATTCTGAGCATTTAGGAAGCGCCACATCATTATTCTTAAATGTTCTTAAACGTATTCTTTTTGAATTATTAGGTTTTAAATATGCAATTGCTACTGCACTTAATGAAAGTATTAAAGATGTTCTGACAGGCCCGGAATTTTGGGAGAAAAACATGAAAATGGCTACACGATTGAAAGAAATTTCAGATAAGGCTGGTAATAATGTAGAGTCTATTTGTATTTCTGGCTACGAATTTAAGTCATCGGGCATAGGATATGGTCTGAAGAAGAAATTATTAGTCACTCTAACTCTTGGTGGTAATTTGCTTCCGCTCGCTTTTAATAAAAGGAGGAAGTATATTTATGGAATGACTGCTAATCCATACGCTACTATAAGAACAAGAGAATTAGTTTATTTTTCACCTGAACTCGAAAAAGGTTTTTTAGTTAGAAGAAACAGGTCATTATTTTGGAAGATTTTTTTTAAATCTATTTATTTATCAATCAAAATTACACTTAAAAGAAAAAAACTCCGTGAATTGTACCTTTCTTCTTTAATAACATTTGAATCAAAAAAATTCTGGGAAAGTAAGTAATGAATATTCTGTATATTAACTGGGTTCCTAGCCGTTTTTTCCACGTTAAAGGTGGCGGTGTTAGCCTGTATCAAAAAAATCTAATTGATTCCGCAATTAATAAAGGACATAAAGTTACTTATCTTACTGCAGGGTATATCTATTCACCTATATCACCCAGTGTAAAAATACGGCATGTAAGTTCTCCTTTATTTGAAGAGTTAGATGAATATGAGATCATTAACTCAGAAGTAATGGCACCTAGTTTTTATTCTTTCGATGAGATTAATAAATATTTTTCTGAGCTTCAATCACGTAATATATTTCTTGATTTTTTGAGAGAACAAGGAGGGTTCGATGTTATTCACTTTAATAATATGGAAGGATTTCCTGCAACTTGGTTAGACGCTAAGCACGAGTGGCCAAATACCAAATTCGTTCTTAGTTTACATAATTATTTTCCTTTCTGCGCTCAGGTTAACCTTTGGTATAAAGATAAAGAGAATTGTGTTGATTTTTATGACGGAAAAAAATGCTTACATTGTAATGTTTTTAATGTTAACACTTCCATAATTAAAATAGAGATTATGATAGAAGATCTCCTCGGGGATAGACCGATAACCCATAAATTAAAACGCTTGATTTATCCCACCAAAAGGGTGATGCATAAAATCCTCTCTAGAAAAGAGGAAGTGTTATTACCGGATCATAAAATCAGGCGGGAGAAGTTTGTTCATTTTATCAATAACAGTTTTGATACTGTCCTGGCTGTATCTGAACGAGTAAAACAAATTGCTGTAAATATGGGGGTTAATGAAGATATTTGTCAAGTATCTTATATTGGGACTAAGCATGCGGATAAAATGAATGATAATAAAAATAAAAATAAAAATAAAGACCTTCTAGTCATAGCCTATTTGGGATATATGCGTTTTGATAAAGGATTTTACTTTTTGCTAGATACATTAGAAAAAATGCCAGCGAATTTAGCACAAAATATAACTTTCATCTTAGCTGCCCCTATTACTGACCCGCAATCCTATGAGCGACTGATAAATATAAAAGAAAAATTTAACTCTATAACTATTTATGATGGATATTCTCAATCAGATATATCAAATATTTTACAGCCAGTTGATCTTGGATTAGTTCCGGTTATGTGGGAAGATAATTTACCACAAGTTGCATACGAATTTGTATCAAATGGAGTCCCTGTTCTTGCCAGTAATTTGGGAGGGGCTTCTGAACTAAGTTCTTCTAATGATTTTATATTCAAAGCTGGTGATTCTGATTCGTTTATATCTAAAGTTGAAGCATTCTTAAATGCTGATGTGGCTTTAGATGATTACTGGAAACATTTTCACCGTGAAAGAGTTAAAACAATGGATGCTCATTTTGATGAATTAATATACAATTACTATAGTTAAACATTATTCTTTTGATTTTTTATATTAATATTTGTTTGTGATTTTATCATTTACTGGTTATCTTATATATAAGACCAGAAAGAAATTAATAATCATATATATCATTTTTCTTTTAAGCTGAAGCTACATTAAGGCCAAATCAGATGGTGTTTTTATTTAAAATCGTGAATTTTATTCATCCTCCTAATAGAGGGTAATGCTTATTACCAACCAAAAATAAAAAGATGTTTTTATATAATTCATGGGACTTTTAATGAAGAAACAAAATAAGATACAGAATATAGAAGCGCTTCGTGACTCTGCAATTATCCTGGTTCTAATTGCACATTCCTTTTTTATTTCACCTGTTGCTGAGTTACAACACTTTTTTGATTTTGGTAGAGGTGTTGACGTTTTTTTATAATATCAGTTTTTTTGATGGGGAGTACTTACTTATCAAAAATAGATTTATATAATTTCGATTTATTAAAAACATATAATTTCTATGCCAAACGGTTTCTGCGTTTGTCCCTGCAATGCTTTTTTGGAGTACTATCATTTTAATTTTGTCACAAGTTTGGGTGAAAATAGGTATTTTTCAAAATATAACTGATGTTTTTAAGTTTGTTTCATCAAATTTAATATTTATGGGGAACTTCTTTAATAACAACCATCAGAATGCACTTGGATATTGGTGGTCTCTGGGCCTAGAGGGTCAGTTTTACCTTGTCCTTCCTATTATTGTTTACTTATCAGGACCTTTGTTTTGGAAGGTCATTGTCAGTATATGCTTGATAATATCTTTGACTATCTTATGAACATTCGATAATTTCTGGATGTTCAGGATTCATGGGCTTTTTATTGGATTAGTTATGTGGAAAATTAGTCAATCAAATGAATTTAAGCTTATAAAAAATAAAATTGGTTTACTTTCATCTTTGCATTTTAATACCATCGCTATTTTTCTTATTTTTTCTGGGATTTTAGTGCCAACATCAATAACCACAGCCCAGCCTTTTGTAACTCTTGTTGTGAGTATTATTTTTGGTATGGTTTTGTTGTTGTCGATGTGTAATGAGAAGAGAGTGTTTGGATATTTTAATTCCGTCTTTGTTTTTTTCGGTAAAATATCATACTCACTATATTTATCTCATCTGTTGGTATTTCACACAGGCCTCTATATTATAAATTATTTTGGATTGGATTGAATGGGAACGCATAATATAAGTTTGTTGTTTATAGCCATTATGGTGGCATATTTAAGTTACAAATTTATTGAAACCCTTATTAATAAAGAAAATTATATCATCCGTTAGTAGCCCCCATGAATCTCCAGACAGTCGGTATAACTTAAGTTAGTGATAATCTTAATACTAGTTTTTAGACTAGTCGTTGTGTATGTATCCCGCATAATCGTGCAATTCGCATTTAAAGATCATCCGACAAAATCAATCTGACAACGAAGGAGATCGTTATACGTAAAGCCCGTTTTACTAAGCATCAGTTCATCTCTGTGATTAAGTCGGTTGAAACCCGACGAACTGTTAAAGATGTCTATCGGGAGGCTGGTATTTGTGAAGCCACCTACTACATCTATGGACTACCTCCATTCTGCAAACACTGAATCTGGTCTGGATTATGCGCTGTCTCTCGTTGTCCAGCACTGGCGCTGAAATGGTAGCCAGCGGCGGCAACTGTAGAGGTTTCCCCTATGGTTACAGTAATTCCCCTGATACGCGTAACGGCTGCCGTTCCATCAGTGACCGCTACGCCTGCCTGTCAGTTATCGACGTGTGTCTGCTTCGGGAAACTGAAAAGCAAATCGCGATAATATTTGTATTGTTTTTTGCGTAACTCTATCTCACGGGGTAGCCCTTCGGTGATTGAGTTCGTCAGTGCGTCGAATTTGTCCAGCATTGTGGCAATCCGAACTTGTTCAGTGAGCAACGGAACAGGGATTGGATAATTAAGAATATTCTTTTTATCCCCTCTGGGCATTTTTGTGCCTTTAACATGCTGCATATTGTATTCAAAGAATTTATCATCTGCCAAAACCTGATATAAATATCCGGGATTTATTGCGCCATCTGTACATCGAATAACTAATACATCGCCATTGGTTCCACCGATACAATCAGATTGCCAAATTTTTTTCAAATACGGACGAATATTCCCAATCAATATATCATTATGTCGAAATTCTGTTAGTTTGCCGCTTGTTGGCACATGGCTGGAGAATGTCTTACCTGCCCGGTTTTGCAGAAGGTTATCAACGCCCACGTGGTTCGTCTCATCGAGCTGGTCAAAACCGATTCTGGTTTGTGAGTATTGAGCTACATCTCCTAACGTCTTCCACTCAACCGCTCCCGCGTCAAAAGTCAGCAATTTATCACGATAATAGTTGTATTGCTTCTGGCGTAGTTTAAGCTCGTTTGTCAGCTCGTTTGTCAGCTCGTTTGTCAGCGCGCTAAATGAGTCCAGAATCCGCACTATCTCCGACTGAATCGCAAGGGATTTCGCCGGGTTTTCCGGGCAGGGAATGGGGATTAGTACTTTTGACATTAGAATATTTGAACTTAAATTAGGTTGCGCTCCTCCACCCGCCAATATATAAATAATTTCGGCATTCAAAAGCAAAAAATGGCATAAATATCTATTAACAAGCCTATCTTTAACAGGCAAAAATTTACCGACTCGCTGATTTAGATAAGCTGGATTGTTATTATTATAAAATCCAACTTTACCAGTAGTTGCACCAGACATAGCTATCAAAACATCTCCCTTAACCACTTCGTAATGTTTTGTATTTTCCTTATAGTCTTCTGGTGAAAAATATTTCACATCATCCAAGCTTACATTGTATCCATCAATATTTTTAATTCTAATTATAGGTAGTCCGCACTCTTTGAATAGCCCGCTTTTGAATGCAAATCCATTTTTAAAGCTACAAACTTCCCCCAATGGCAACCACTCAACCCCAGCCCCGTCGAGTAATTTCTCCAGATAAGTTAGTTCGCTCATGCCCGCACCTCACTACCCTGTGAGATAGCCACATCAGGCCGATCATTTGCGCCGTTTTTCAGACGGAAAAAAATGAGCGTGAGGGGGTTAAATTTAGTTGACTTTAAAAGACAGTCCGGCAGCGCTTGGCTTGGCTTGGCTTGGCTTGGCTTGGCTTGGCTTGGCTTGGCTTGGCTTGGCTTGGCTTGGCTTGGCTTGGCAGAAAAAACAAAAACGGCGTTAGTGTCCAGCACTTTTTTTCCTCCTGATGATAATTGTCATGAGGAAAAAACTAACGTTTGCAGCTAACACCATTCAACTCCGTTCGCGGTCCTGGTCTCCGGCGTTCGTTGGTAACGGGTTTTACACTCCACCAGCGCGGAAAGGTGACAAAAAACGCGCGCGCGAGGCTAAAGACTCTCCCCGTGCAACTGCACGTATGGGGAAACATGGCAGGGGGTAGGGTCAGAAGTGAATGCGGCTCACTGGTTGCGCCCGTGACGTTCTGTGGTGTTTTCTGGCTGTCAGGTTGACAATTCACCCCGCGCGGCGCTCGCGGCCTGTACGTTTCTGCGGTTGTATGAGACGTCTCACCTACAATAAGCGCACTACCGTCGCCCCGCCTTCTCAGTCAGTCAACAAACGCGCTGACAGGGATATCAACGCGCCCATCTGGTCAGGCGTCAGGGAACGATCGGGCTACGCCGCTGCCGCGTTGTGTCCGTTAATAAATTCGCGTGTTACCTTAATATCAAAATCGGTAAAGATAGCTACCGGCTTCACTGTGCGACCTGTTTTCTCCAGCCGGATAAAACCGTATTTAGCCAGCGTTTTAAGCGTCACGGAAAGATTGCTTTTCTGACGTCCTGAGAGTTCTGCTAATTCTGTAAGCGTCTCCGGGCGCTGTTCGTCCATCTGTCGCAGTAGCGCGATATTCTCGTTACTGAGTACCTGAGCGATGGCATTTACAGACGTAAACCCTATTTTAGGCTCTCCGGCTGCGGGAATGTGCTATACACCAGTATCAGTAAGATGCAAAAAAGCCCTGGGGGAATGCAGGGGCTTTATAATGGTTTTATGATGATTGGCGTGTTTTGTGTTATCCTCCTCCTGCGTGGCGTTATGTCATTTTTTAGGGAAATATTCTGCTTTATTCATCATTACGCGGCCTCATGGCGCTGAATCTTTCCCGCTTCTCGTAATCATCCCGGCAATCAGCATCACAAAACAGGCCACACGGTACAATCTCGCCGTAATTGTAGCAGTCCGGTAGTGATTGGTGGTTCCGGTTCAGTATCAGCACATCCAGGCGCTCGCGCTCGATGTCGTCTGCTATATCCGCTTCATCTGCCATCTGTCGCACTCTACGTTTCCTGCTTACCTTCGCTATTGCCTGCCCGGTTACGGCCTGCCTTTAATTTCCTCTCTAAAGCCTTAAGCCTTTCTTTAGCATGTTTTATGGCTGTCTCTGTCACTTCCCCGCATGGCTCCCCGTTCAGATCGTAACGCACTCCACCAGCCGCTACGCAACGAATATACTTAGCATGGCTGGTGTAGGCGTTCAGGGTTACACGAACGGAACCGCTCCCCATATCAAGCCCCCGTAATCACCCATCGAAAATCCCGGACACCAACAGGTAAATTGATCCTGCCCCAGTTTTTTTCATGCTCTCCTCTTTCCGTACGGTTGGCCCTCAAACCCCGTCTTAGTTTTTTATAAAATAATCACACCCATTCGTTTAAGAATTTTTAATCCTGCTTCCTGTGGAAGCTTTATAGATGATATTATGTTTATTTCATGATTTATATCGAGCCCTTCTGTCATTGAAAAATCACAATGAGACAAATCAGAGTACCTAAATTCTGTATTGTTAAACTCTGAACCGGTAAAATCAGATTTACGCAGTTCTGATTCTTCAAATAAACAATCATTGAAGCGACTGGATAAAAAATTGATTTCTGTAACCGCAGTCCAATAAAATCCACAAATTTCAAATCACAATCATCAAGTGAAAAAGCACAAGGAAACATAATTTCTGCGGCATGTCCCCCCTGTAACAAACAATCTTTGAATTCATAATCAATGAGTTTAAAAAAAATTAATTTTAAGTTCTTAAATGAGCAGCTTATGAAACGACATTTTTCGAAATCGCAGTCACGAAAATTAAAACTGTCAATCTTAATTTGTTCAAATTTACAATTGTAATAGTTTGTATTTGATACTGCCCCCCCTCATTCAGGTGGCGCTTGGTTATTTTTTTCAATTATATCCATGCTCCCCCCCCTGTTACCATAGTTCCCCGGAAGCACACCGCTAGGCGGCAACGTGCTGCTTTTTTTGTTCAATGGACCATCGGGGTTTTGACATCGGTTATCTCCGGTAAGTCGGTGAATGGAATTACGGACAGGCTCATCCTGGCGTTGACAACCTCCCCCGGCACACAGCAAGTCTGCCGGCCCCGTCACCGGATATCGCTGCAGCACACCGCGGTACAGCGGCATTCCCCCCCCCACCACCGTCTCCATACCCAGCGCCGCCAGCGCATGACGCCGGTACAGACTCACTGTCTTCTCCTTCAGCCCCGTAAGTAACGCCACCTCTCCTCCCTTCATCCCCTCCGCAAGACGGCACAGGAGTCAGGGCATCCAGTACCGGAATATGTTCATGCGGGCGCAGGCACAGCAGTACCCCCGCCGCCCCGTGCCGCCGCAGGGTCTGTACCAGCGCTGACAGACCGGACGCCCTTTCCACCACTGCCTGTGGCCACCGCTGCGACACCAGGCTGCACACCGCCGCCGTCACCGCCCACTCATCTCCGTACACCACCACCCGGGGACTGTCACGCCCGCTCATGACTTTCTGCCCCGCTGCAGGCTGTTCCAGATATCCCTCATCTGTGCCCTTACGCCCTCATCCGCATTCCCCACCCGGCGGGTCTGCGTCGTCCGGAGCGCGGAACGCTGTTTCTCCGTCACCGGCCTTTTTCCGGGCTCATCCTTCACGTCCAGCACCCTC
>NZ_SNMT01000035.1:0-31530 GCF_013350575.1 Salmonella sp. SG203 | reverse complement strand
CCCGTATCCGGGCAGCCCGTTTACGGGCCGTAAGTAACGAAGTTTGATGCAAATGTCAGATCGTATGCGCCTGTTAGGGCGCGGCTGGTAAGAGAGCCTTACAGGCGCATCAGAAAAACCTCCGGCTATGCCGGAGGATATTTATTAATATCGTATTTTGTTCCTCCAGACGGCGAACCTGCTTTTCCAGTTCGCGGATACGTTGCTGGTCTGGAGTAATGGGTGTGGCAGTGGGCGTAATCCCCTGGCGCTCTCGCCTGAGCTGACGTACCCAGCTCTCAAGCGTGGTTGAACCTACATTCATCGCTTCACTGGCTTGTCGATATGAGTAGCCCTTATCAACAATCAGCTGTGCACATTCCAGCATGAATTCAGGGATGAAGGTTCGTTTGGTTTTCTTGGTCATTGAGTCACCTGTTTTGTGTTGTGGTGAGAATATCACCTTTAATCCGGAGGCTAAATTTAGTGTGCCACTACACAATCAGTAGATCACAAAACTCTATGCCTGTCTTTTTTTCTGGGGATTCCTCAGCACCCGGGGGTGAGCGTGAATGCATCGGTGTGCTCGTCAAGAATGTTAAAATCTGTCCGGGTATAGTTGATATCCATCAGGCCATACCAGTTACCATACCCGCCGGCCAGCACAGTGCCTGCACCATATGTAGTACCGTGAAAACGAAGACTGAAATCCAGATTTTTCAGAGCGCCTGATTCGTTCATTCCGTGGATAAGTGATCCGATGAATCCATTAGCCGGACTGGCATCCACATAAACGGTGGAATGCGAACTTCCACGGGGCTTCCCCACAAGGGCGTAAATATTCATAAAAGGAAACAGCCAGGCGTCCAGTTTGACCGTTTTTGTGATGCTGCGCTCCCGCGTATGACTGGCCTGAATATCAAACAGGTCTGATGATTGCGGTATTTTTTCCCGGTAGCGTTTTTGCGTATACTGCCGGAGCACATAAAACGGGCAGACAGGTCAGAAGAATATGTACTTTTTTCATTAATACCTCTGTAGAGATGCTCTACAATACATATCTGAAAACAACAGTGCCTTCTGAAATGAAGGTTTAGTAAGAATCAATATTACACAGGTAATATCAAACCAGAAGTTATTAGTTTGCTAATTAAATTGCAGGCAGGTATATGATGACAACTACATTTTGTCTGAATAGCACGCATAGTTAAAACGGGTAGATCTGTAGCTTCACTCTGGCACAGAATCTTTAGTTTGAGTTGTCTGTTATTAACAATGCCCAGAAACACCCATTTTTAACTGGTTCTGTAGGAAAGCCTGAACACTATTCAGGGTATAATCAACTCCTGGTATAATGTCCAGTTAAGAAAATATTATGTTGATAGGAAAATAATGTACCTGCATGAACGCAGGTACATCTTAAAAGGGGATGGGGTAACTACAGCCGTTGCTTATGTTCTCAGATATTGTGTTTTTCTAAAATGATCAAGCTAATCGTTAAAACGATTAATATCACAGCTACTATTCCAAGTAGTCCAAAAACACCATTCCATGAATAATATTTCTGAATCACGGCTATTGGCGCTCCTGCCAGAGCTGCCCCAATATAGGTCACGCCTCCTTTTAACCCAGTTGCTGCACCAGCACCATCTGAATGGGACGCTTCTATCACCCCTAGGGCAAATAACATCTGTGGAGCATAAATTCCTGCGCCGATAATAAAGAAACAAATAGCAACAAGATAATAATGAATGTGTATAGTTAAAGCAACTCCTACCATGCCAAGGAGTAGAATAACACTATAAATCAAAATGGTCATCCATCTGTCAGCATGAAAAAATTTATCTGAAATTATACCAGATGTTAGACCACCTAAAATACCTCCAACTTCAAACCAGGTTACCAGTGAGTTTGATTTAATTAAGTTCCATCCGAGTTCTTTAACAAAGTATACACTGACCCAGTCATCTGTTACGGTCCTGATAATATAAATGCATAAATCACCACAGATAGCGAACCATATGATAGGGTTGTTTAAAATATAAGTACAGAACATTCTCCACATGGTTAAACCTGACTCAGAACGATTATTTATATCAAGCTGCTTTTGATCTTTCCTCCAGATACCAATATTCGGTAATCCATATTTTTCTGGTTTATCTCTCATGAATATAGCAGAAATAATTGCTTGAATTAAAGTAATAATGGCCGGAACGAAAAAAGCGTATCTCCAGTTTCCAGTATAAGCGATAACGGCTGAAGCGATAAGAGGTGCAAGCGCACCACCGACATTGTGTGATGTGTTCCATAATGAATACCAGCCACCCCTTTCTGATTTTGAGTACCACTGACTGATTGCTTTAGCAATAGGAGGGAAACCACATCCCTGGGCAATTGCTGTCAAACAGTATAGTGTCAACAGTATTGTAACGTTATTACTCATGCCGACACCGACGTTAATTACGGCTATAACTAATAAAACGGGAGCCAGGAATAAACGTGGGTTTATTGTGTCGGCTAATAACCCTGAGCCGAATTTGGATATCCCATACAGTATGTAATAAATTGAGGAAGCGGTACCGAACTGTACTGCTGTCATACCTGTATCATGCATTAATAATGGAGCGGCCGCAGCGAAGGCTTTTCTCGATATATACATCACTGTATATGTTAAGAAGGTTGTTATGATAATTTGCCATCTGATTTTTTTGTAAACCATATCTGACATTTTTGTTACCCCTGTAACTTAATGATAGTTGTTTATAGCAAAGTAAAAAGTAAACTTAAATAATTTTCCTTATAATGTTATTAGATTATCCAGTATATTGACTTGTCTCAATTAAACATCAGGTATATTTAATTTTCATGAATAATATTGATTTATCTATAAATTAAATAAAAGTACAGCATATTGTAATATTTAATTAAAGGATGAAAAATATCGGGTGCTGACATTTCGATAATGATTTAACCATATGGTTTTTATGAAGATTCTCCGGGTAAATCAACGTTATGTTTCCCCGGATATTAATACTATCCGGGGAAACATTTAAACATGCTTATACCTGAACCTGGCACCATTGTTTAATCAATGTCCATATGGCAGCGGCTGCCGGGGAAAGAGAACGATTGTGGCGACGGGCCAGTTGCAGATGTCTTGTTTCTGGCGGACATAATTTACATATGCTCAGGCCAGGGTCCCTGAGTGAGGGTAATGCCAGTTGTGGGATAACTGAAACACCGATACCTGACTGCAAAATTCGAAAAATTGTTGATACATGACCAAGTTCCTGAACGATATTGGGAGTGACTCCGTGGCGCGCAAACACATTATCAATCAAAGGGCGACTACCTGAATCATAATCGAGCAGGACCAGTTCTTCATTCTGCAGGTCACTCCATTTAACCGTTGCCAGCTGTGCAATTTGAGTATTTTCTGGTACCACCAGCCAAAACGGTTCTTCCAGAACGATTTCAGTATATAGATCCGGAGGCAATGATGGTTCGACTATTACCCCGAAATCAACTTCGCCATTTTTTATCATCTGGATAGTTTTTTGCTGAACTTGGTCATGTATTATCATGTTGATTTGTGGATATTTGTTCAGTGCCTTTATAATACATCCTGGCATGATACCAGCTGAGATAGTTGGGCTGGTGGCTATATGGACTAATCCACGCTGTTGCTCTCCCCGACTTCTGGCATTACTCAGAGTGGTCTCAAGTTCTCTCAGTAAACGCCGGAGTTCTACGGACAGATCTTCACCTTCCTTCGTTAATAATACTTCTCTTGTTGTTCTGTCGAATAATCTGATTCCCAGTTCATTTTCCAGTTCGCTGATACTGTGGCTCATCGCTGATTGCGTCAGACCTATCACGCAACCTGCACGGCTGAAGCCATGATGTTCTGCGACGGCAAGAAAAATACGTAACTGGCGTAAAGATATATTTGAAATATTCATGATTTTAAATCATCCATAGATTAAAAAAAAACATTTCCCCGACTGGCATTTATGGGGGTTAATAAAGCTCATAAGAGTGAAAAGGAAGTTACAGGCTACATAATAAAACTTGAGGTAAACAGAGATCTGCCTCAAACAAACAAAAATTTAAAGAGAGGTTTTACATCATTAAAGGAGGATAGCTATTAACTGATTTTATTTTGGGGGAGTACAGATTTTTCTTGTATAAATGAATATAAAATTCAGAAAAATTAAAAGTAAGGCAAGATATTTCTCTCAGCATCATGATTTTTGATGCCGGTGCCTTATTTTTATAATTTCTGGTTCTGGAGATATAAGATGAATACCATTGTCACCACAAGTGGTGTGAGTAATCGTACTGATAAGGAAATATTAGGTTTTAGTAGATGGTGGATGTTTGTTCTCGCTTTTTTGGCTATGTCTGTGATTAGTCCGTATGAGTATGCATGGTCAGTGATCGCCCCGCATTTGGGTGACATTTATGGATGGGAATCCACTAAAGTATCATTAATGTTTACAATGTTCGTCATTTGCCAGGCATTCGGTACATTACCTGGTGGTATTTTACGTGATAAATTTGGACCAAAGCTGGTTTCAGTCATTGCGGGCATTTTCTCCGGTATTGGTTTGCTGGTTTGTGCGTTTGGTCAGACTTTTTCCTACGGTGTTGTTCTTGTTGTCTGGTGTATCGGTTGTTTTTTCTGCGGATTTATTTATAACGCGGCTATTACTACTTGTAATAAGTGGTTTCCTGATAATAGAAACATAACTACAGGGTTGATGTCTGCGGCGTTTTCCTGGGGGGCATTACCCTTTATTTTCCCTATTCAGGGCATTCCAAAGAATGCTCCGGATAGTACTTTTTTTAATGTCATCTTTGTCATGGCAGCCATCATTTCTGGCGTAATTATTATTACGGGACTTTTCATGAAAGATCCACCTAAAGGATGGACTGTTACTTCACTGAAAAGTAAAAAGTTAACGAAACGTCCTTGTGATAAACAATATAGTATGGGCGAAGCAATGTGTACATGGCAGTTCTGGGTACTTATTGTTTCTTTTGTGCTGGTTTCAGGAGCAGGATTAACCTTTATTTCAAAAAGTATTAAATTTGCTTCAGCATTCCATTTTAGTCTGGCCGCTGGGACGGTTATGACTATAGGTATTGCTATTACAAGTGGTTTGAGTCGGGTTGTCGCAGGCTGGATTTCTGATAAGATTGGTGTAGATAAAACGATGACGATATTTTATATCCTCTGTGGACTTTTCTCTTTTTTAGCTTTGTATTTTGCTGAAGCGGGTAGTTCGACGGGATTTATTACAAGTTGCATTATCTCAATATTTTTTTGGGGGGCACTTTATTCACTGTTCGCTTCCATCGTGGGCTACTATTATGGTGAGGTGGCTTCCGGATCTAATTATGGTATGCTTTATGCCACAGCAAAGGGACTCGGAGGTATTTATGGTGGAGTATTATCAGCATACCTGATTTCGACTTACGGTAATCCTTTTATAATAATTGTTTCATCTGTCATGGCCTTGCTTTCCGGATTTATTCTTCTTCCTCTATGGAAGCACCCTCCAGTATGGAAAACTGTTAGAAATTAATTGTGATAAAATTATAGTCTGTTTTTTTAAATAATCTGAAGAGAGGTTCAGTATGTATTTTACCGGTGAAAATAACACGAAATCTGATAGTAACACAGAGACTGAATCACCAGCATTAACCGATGGTTTTCATTTATTTCTTGATGCCCTGAAACTTAATGATATTGACACAATTTTTGGTCTTCCGGGGATCCCTATCACGGATCTTTTGCGTATGGCACAGGCTGAAGGTATGCGTGTAATTTCTTTTCGTCATGAACAACATGCGGGTAATGCTGCCGCTGCCGCTGGTTTTCTGACGGCAAAACCAGGTATCTGTATGACAGTTTCAGCACCTGGTTTTCTAAATGGTTTGACCGCACTTGCAAATGCCACGACCAACTGTTTTCCCATGATCCTGATAAGTGGCTCCAGTGAACGTGAGATAGTTGATCTACAGCAAGGGGATTACGAAGAGATGGATCAGCTCTCAATTGCAAGACCTTTGTGCAAAGCCGCTTTTCGCGTACTTCGGGCTGAGGATATTGGTGTTGGTATTGCTCGTGCTATCCGCGCAGCGGTATCTGGTCGCCCTGGCGGGGTTTATCTGGATTTACCAGCCAGGTTATTTTCTCAAACGATGCCCCTTGAAGCTGGCCGCAATTCATTGATTAAGGTGGTGGATCCTGCCCCGGCACAGTTACCTGCCCCCGATGCTGTCACCAGAACAATTAAGGTACTCAAAAAAGCAAAACGGCCACTTATTTTACTTGGGAAAGGGGCCGCTTACTCACGGGCTGATGCTGATATCCGGAATTTCATTGAAAAAACCGGTATTCCTTACTTACCTATGTCTATGGCCAAGGGCTTACTTCCTGATACCCATGAACTGTCAGCTGCCGCTGCACGTTCTTATGTATTGCAGGAGGCCGATGTCGTTATTCTGATTGGGGCCCGTCTAAACTGGTTACTCTCACACGGTAAAGGGAAGGTCTGGGGGCAGGACAAAGGACCTAAAAAATTCATACAGATCGATATCGCACCAACTGAAATTGACAGTAATGTCGCTATTGATGCGCCATTGATTGGGGATATCGGCTCCTGTATGGAGCAGTTGTTGCATAACATTGGAGATAACTGGGAGAGACCTCCGGTTGACTGGGTGAACGCTATTACTGAGCGCAAGGAAAAGAATCTCAACAAAATGGCGGAGAAGCTGGCACTACGTCCTTCACCAATGAATTTTCACAGTGCACTGAGTGTGGTTAAAGATGTCGTTAAGGCTAACCCTGAAACCATTATTGTCAGCGAGGGAGCCAATACTCTCGATTTTGCACGCAGTATTGTAGATATGTATCTGCCGCGTAAACGTCTGGATGTTGGGACCTGGGGAGTAATGGGTATAGGGATGGGATTTTCTGTCGCCGCTTCGGTTGTTACGGGCAAACAGGTTATCGCCATTGAGGGAGATTCTGCTTTCGGTTTTAGTGGAATGGAAGTAGAAACTATCTGTCGATACCAATTGCCAGTGTGCATCGTGGTATTTAATAACAATGGGGTTTACAAAGGAACGGATAAAAATCTCTCTGGTGGTACCGATTTGGCTCCTACTGTGTTTGTCAAAAACGCGCGTTACGAAATGATGATGCAGGCTTTTGGAGGCGTGGGTGTATATGTGACAACAACTGACGATCTGCATAAAGCCATGAATGAAGCTATTACTTCCGGAAAACCCACTCTTATTAATGCCGCGATTGACGAAACTGCGGGTACTGAAAGTGGACGTATTACCAGCCTTAACCCTGCAAAAGCAATCAAGAAATAAATAGAAGGAAATGACTAAATGAATAACGAAAAATTATTACCTTTATCTGGTATTAAAATTATCGATTTCACCCATGTCCAGGCTGGTCCTGCATGTACACAAATGCTGGCGTGGTTTGGTGCAGATGTTATCAAAATTGAACGCCCAGGTTCTGGTGATATTACACGTAATCAGCTACGTGATATTCCGGATGCCGATGCGCTTTATTTCACCATGCTCAATAGTAATAAACGTTCACTGACGCTAGATACAAAGACGCCGGAAGGTAAGGAAATATTAACCCGGCTTATTAAAGAATGTGATGTGATGGTTGAAAATTTCGGTCCCGGTGCACTTGATCGGATGGGATTTACGTGGGAATACATCCAGGAATTAAACCCCTGTATGATCCTTGCGTCTGTTAAAGGATTCAGTGAAGGACACCATTATGAGCATCTGAGAGCTTATGAGAATGTTGCGCAATGTGCCGGAGGTGCAGCGTCAACAACTGGCTGGTGGAAAGGTGAGAACTCAGGCCCGACCATTTCAGCTGCAGCTTTAGGTGACAGCAATACGGGTATGCATCTGGCAATTGGTATCCTTACTGCTTATATTGGTCGCCAGAAAACGGGAAAAGGTCAGAAAGTCGCCTGTTCAATGCAGGATGCAGTACTTAATTTGTGTAGGGTTAAGATGCGTGACCAGCTTCGTCTGGACAGAGTGGGTTACTTGGAAGAGTATCCCCAATACCCGAATGAACCTTTCACGGATGTAGTACCACGAGGGGGAAATGCTGGTGGTGGTGGTCAGCCTGGCTGGATCCTTAAATGTAAAGGGTGGGAAACCGATCCTAATGCTTATATCTATTTTACGATACAGGATCTGGTGTGGACCCCTATTTGTGATGCAATTGAACGCCCTGAGTGGAGGGATGATCCGGCCTATACCACACCTAAAGCGCGTCAGCCACATATCATGGATATCTTTGGTGCTATTGAGCACTTTATTCTGGCTGCAGGCAAGGATAAATACGAAGCAGTGGATTATTTTGGTAAGTTCGGAATTCCCTGCGCACCAGTAATGTCGATGAAGGAATTGCTGCATGATGAGTCGTTACTCAAGAGTGGTTCTATCGTTGAGGTACCGCATAAAGTTCGTGGTAGTTACTGGACCGTAGGTTGTCCAATTAAATTTTCAGACCTCAAACCTGAAATCACGGCTTCGCCGTTGCTGGGTGAACATACCGACGAAGTTCTGTCGGAATTAGGTTACTCGTCAGAGCAGATTACGCATATTCATCTTTCTAAAGCTGTGTAGTTAAGATAATGGATAAATTTGAGCAGTTTCTGAAAATGACTGGTGATGCAATAGTTATCTCCGATATATCAGGAATTATTACCGGCTGGAATCCAGTAGCTGAACGTCTGTTTGGTTATGCACAATCAGAAGCACTGGGTTCTTCACTTGATATTATTATTCCTGAAAGATACCGTGATCGACACTGGGATGGGTATTGTCATACAATGCAAACGGGCCTGACTAAGTATAGTACATCGCTTCTCCGCGTACCGTCACTAAAGCAGGGAGGAGACACTTTATCTATCGCATTTACTGTCGCGTTATTATTTGATGAATGCGGTAAGCCTGAATTTATAGTGGCTGTCATTCGGGATGAAACTTCCCGGTTTAATGAGGAGCGATTGTTGCGCAAAAGGCTGGCCGAAATTCAGATTGATATTGATAAACTAATGGGGTAGTCATGGTTATTATTTATGATATAGTCAAAGTTTCCTGTTGAATCTATTCCGGACAGGATGGTCAGTATTAGTTTTATCTTATTTACTGTATAAAAGGCGTCATAAAGTGCTTTCATTATTAATGGCTTTATGACGCATATAGATAATGACAATATTTCAACATACGCGCAATAATTATATAAAATATGAGGCTTTTTATGAAAGCATTAGAGGGAATACGAGTTATTGATTTTACACATGTTCAGTCTGGACCAAGCTGTACCCAGCTACTGGCGTGGCTGGGAGCAGATGTTATTAAGATTGAACGTGTTGGTGAGGGGGATGCGACACGTAGTCAGCTACGTGATATTCCGGGTACAGACAGTTTGTACTTTACAATGCTGAATCATAATAAACGCGCCATCACATTAAATACCAAAACCCCTGAGGGTCTGGAAATCCTGAACAATCTTATCCGATGTAGTGATGTCATTGTTGAGAATTTTGCGCCAGGGGCACTGGATCGAATGGGAGTTACCTGGGAACATATCCACTCCATCAATCCCCGCACGATCCTTGCTTCCGTAAAAGGGTTCGGGCCAGGTAAATATGAGAGTTGTAAATCCTATGAAAATGTCGCGCAATGTGCCGGAGGCGCAGCGTCAACAACAGGTTTCGATGATGGTCCGCCGGTCGTGACAGGGGCGCAGATTGGTGATTCCGGATCTGGTTTGCACCTTGCGCTTGGTATAGTTTCCGCTCTTTTTCAAAGAAATACAACAGGATATGGTCAGAAAGTGTCAGTATCAATGCAGGATTCAGTCCTCAATCTGTGCCGGGTGAAATTACGGGATCAACAAAGGCTGGAACGAACAGGTATCCTGGAGGAATATCCGCAATACACAGGCGGTCACTTTGGTGAAGTTGTACCACGTGCAGGAAATGCCTCAGGCGGCGGACAGCCGGGCTGGATCCTCAGGTGTAAAGGCTGGGAAACGGATCCGAATGCTTATATTTATTTTATTATTCAGGCTGCTGTCTGGCCTTCTGTATGTAAGGTGATTGGCGAAGAGCGTTGGATTGAGGATGAAGAATTTAAAAGACCATCTGTTCGTTTTTCAAAACTGAAATTAATTTTCAGGCGTATCGAAGAGTGGACCATAAGTAAAACAAAATTTGAGGCTATGGATATTCTCAATCAGTATAATATACCCTGCGCTCCTGTTCTCTCAATGAAGGAAATTGCTGAAGATGAGTCGCTCCGTATAAGTGGAACGATTGTTGATGTTGAACATCCCTCACGCGGCCGGTACACGACGGTAGGTATGCCAATAAAGATGTCAGATAGCTTAGTGGAAATAACGGCATCCCCGTTACAGGGTGAACATACTGACGAAATTTTGTATGGTTTAGGTTATGATGATAAGGATATCATTACTTTCCGTAACCAGAGGATAATCTGAACAGGAATTGGCACTGACCAAGGCATTTTATTCATGTCCTGAGACTTTATTAATAAAGAGAAATATTTGTGAAAAGTAATAACTTCAACAGTCTTTTACTTCCTGCTGAAATGGCAAAAGTAGCTGAAGAGACAGGTGTATACAAAACAACTAAACATCCGCTAAAAACTTTTTATCTGTCTGTTACGGCCGGTGTGTTTATTTCCATTGCGTTTGTTTTTTATATTACCTCCACAGTTGGCACAGCAGGGATACCTTATGGAATTGCAAAACTGATTGGCGGGATTTGTTTCTCACTCGGTCTGATTTTATGCATTATCTGTGGAGCAGACCTGTTTACATCGACGGTACTTATCGTTGTGGCAAAAGCCTGTGGCCGAATTACCTGGCGGCAATTGCTGTGGAACTGGGTGAACGTTTATATTGGAAATTTGGCAGGGGCACTCTTTTTTGTCTTACTGATATGGTTATCAGGTGAGTACATGACAGCGAACGGTGGTTGGGGGTTAAATGTTTTGCAAACAGCTGACCATAAAATGCATCATACATTTATCGAAGCCGTGACTCTCGGTATTCTTGCAAATTTACTGGTTTGCCTTGCTGTCTGGATGAGTTATGCTGGACGTAGCCTAGTGGATAAATCAATGATTATGATTCTTCCGGTGGCAATGTTTGTTGCAAGTGGTTTTGAACACAGCATTGCAAATATGTTTATGATCCCGATGGGGATTATTATTCGTTATTTTGCAAGCCCTGATTTTTGGAATTTTATTAATTCAAGTCCGGCAGATTTTTCTCATCTTACTGTAGTGAATTTTATTACTGATAACCTCTTGCCTGTTACCATTGGAAATATAATCGGAGGTGGAGTTTTCGTCGGATTGGTATACTGGGTTATTTATCTGCGTGATACTAACTATCACTGATGTGACCAGAAACGATATGATTTTATATTTTGTTATATTCTGTATTCTGTATTCTGTATTCTGTATTCTGTATTCTGTATTTTGGATTTGTGGCAAACTATATCTGATTTATAAAAACAACAGACATTTATATTAGGGGGGCAAAAATAACTGCTTTTATAATTTTCAGGAGTAACTTTTTGAAGTTAATACAGTAAGGAGCAATAAGTGAAAGAAACATGGCCCTGGATGGATGCAAATGAAGCAACGGAATTTATCCATCATGAACCGCCCCGGTAATCCTGGAGACTAAACTCCCTGAGAGAGAGGTAAACAGGATGACTAAAAATACACGCTTTTCCCCTGAGGTCCGTCAGCGGGCCATTCGTATGGTTATCGAAAGCCAGAACGACTATGGCTCGCAGTGGGCGGCCATCAGCTCCATCGCCCCTAAAATAGGCTGTACGCCTGAGACCCTTCGTACCTGGCTGCGTCAGTATAAGCGCGATGCCGGGACTGGTGACGGCGGACTCACCACTGCTGAACGCCAGCGCCTGAAAGAGCTGGAGCGCGAAGTTCGTGAACTGCGGCGCAGCAACGATATCCTGCGCCAGGCTTCTGCGTATTTTGCGAAGGCGGAGTTCGACCGCCTGTGGAAAAAATAATGCCCCTGGTGAATACCCTGCGTGATGAGCACGGGGTCGGACCGGTATGCCACGAGCTGGATATCGCCCCGTCAACGTATTACCGGCATCAGCAACACCGCCGGCATCCGGAAAGACGCAGCCAGCGGGTACAGCGGGATGACCTGCTGAAACCGGAGATACAGCGAGTGTATGATGAAAACCACAGCGTGTACGGTGTGCGCAAGGTCTGGCGACAGTTGCTGCGGGAAGGCATCAGTGTGGCCAGATGCACGGTGGCGCGTCTGATGACCGTTATGGGGCTTGTCGGTGTGCGCCGGGGTAAAAAGGTCCGTACCACCGTCAGCCTGAAAGACGCTGCGGCAGGTGACCGGGTAAACCGTCAGTTCGTGGCAGAGCGCCCCAACCAGTTGTGGGTGGCAGACTTCACGTATGTGAGCACCTGGCAGGGCTTCGCGTATGTGGCGTTCATCATCGATGTGTTCGCCGGTCGCATCGTGGGCTGGCGGGTCTCATCGTCGATGGAAACGACGTTCGTGCTGGATGCGCTGGAGCAGGCGCTGTGGGCCCGTCGTCCGTCCGGCACCATCCATCACTCAGATAGTAATAATGTCAGTGTCAGTTTTCATCATTATGCTTGCTACTGGTTAAAGGCTCTCAGTATGTGTCACTGGCGTACACACAGCGGCTTAAGGACGCAGACTTGCTGGCGTCAACCGACAGCACAGGCGACTCATATGACAACGCGATGGCGGAAAGTATCAACGGACTTTACAAAGCGGAGGTGATACATCGTAAAAGCTGGAAAAACCGCGCTGAAGTGGAGCTGGCGACGCTGACATGGGTGGACTGGTACAACAATCGACGGTTGCTGGAACGACTGGGTTATATCCCGCCGGCAGAAGCAGAACAGGCCTGGTACGCTTCCATCATAGACGGAGATCTGGCAGCCTGAGTTCACAGACAAAACACTCTCCCGGAAAACCGGGGCGGTTCAATCAACAATAGTTATCATCGCTTCAGCAACGGATTTTCTTGTATTCCGCGTAAGTTGATATTCTGGTGAGTGATAACAGGCCAGCGCATTTTCCATACCACTAAACTCAATCAGTACATGCCTGGCAGGGCCTGGTAACATTAAATGAACAGGGAATGACTGCATGGCTGGCCTGTCAACTGGCGCGGTGTCCGCTTTTGCATCGTATTGTGGGTGAATACGTGTTCTTCGCTTGCGCGGGTATCTGGTTTGATATTAGCAGGGAAAACAACCCAACAGTGTCCGGAGATTTGTCTGGGCGCACCATGTATGGGATGGAGAGTCAAACTGATTCCTGCTGAAGAAAAGTGTATTACATCACACAGTTGAGACAATTTTTTTAATTAAATATGCCAGTTGCCTCAAATTTTTTGCTGCTAAATAAGATACTGTGATCACCTTAACAATTGACTCCGCTCCCTCTTTAGAATGCAAAATTTTCGTTGCTCAGTATCAAACTATTTTTCTTTTTAACGCCCTTATTCTCCTGAATACTCAGTAGCAGACCCTGAGGATTGCTTATTCTGTGAACAGGAGATTGATCATGACGCAACAGACTTTCCAGGCCCAACCTTTTGCTCTGCCTTTTGATCCACATACCACCGTACTGGTGATGATCGATATGCAACGTGACTTTGTTGAGGCAGGTGGTTTTGGTGAAGCATTAGGTAACGATGTCTCGCTGGTTCGAAGCGCAATTGAGCCATGCAAAGAAGTACTGGCAGCCGCGCGGGATAAAGGGTTACTTGTGATTCATACTCGCGAAGGGCACCGCGCCGATCTTAGCGATTGCCCTGCGGCGAAACTCACCCGAGGTGGTAAAACTTTTATTGGTGAAGCAGGCCCTATGGGACGTATTTTGGTTCGGGGCGAGGCTGGTCACGACATTATCCCTGAGTTATACCCGGCTGCAGGCGAACCGGTTATCGATAAGCCCGGCAAAGGCGCGTTCTACCAGACTGATTTACATCTGATATTGCAAAATCACGGGATCAAAACGTTGATTGTCTGCGGTGTCACGACTGAAGTCTGCGTGACGACGACGGTACGAGAAGCTAACGATCGGGGCTATGAATGCATCATTCCTGAAGATTGTGTGGGTTCCTACTTTCCTGAGTTCCAGGAATATGCGCTGGAGATGATCAAAGCCCAGGGTGCGATTTTTGGCTGGGTCAGTCACGCTGATGCCATTATTGCAGGACTGAAAGGCTAACGTCATGACGCCAGCAACGCTCTCTGCGCTTTCGTTAGGGTATCTCTTCCCGGCGAAAGAACGGCACGTTCTGCAGATTCACAGTGCATTTCAGCATGCCCTGAACCTGCGCTCAGAAGGGGGACAACACCTCACGTTGTTGTGCGCAGAGAAGTATCAGAATCTGGCTGATGCAGCGCGGATCATACTGCCAGAACGGTGGGACTGGCGGCATGAGACAGCAGGATCCGGGACAATTTGGTTAGCCGATGGTGTATTGCTGGCCCGACGTTTTCGTGTGGACCTGAACGCGGCCATGGTGTGGCAACCCCAGCTCCGGCGTGAGTCGCTGGAACCGAAAACCTGTTTGTGGCCCCAACGGCACTACAGGACGCTGGATTCTCAACTGCTGCTGTTTTGCCTGGAACATGAGGTAGAAAGCGCACTGCAATGGCAGGGAAATATTCGCCAACGGGGGTTAAGGCCACAAGAGTCGCCGGAGCAACTTGAAGAACAGGTCCCCCGGTTAATCGGTTACGGCAAAGGGCTAACGCCGGATGGCGATGACTATCTACTGGGTTATCTGGCGGCGCTTTGGCAGTGGAAACTCTCTCCCGGTCTTGAGGCTCACTACATCAGGTTACAACAGGCTATTGAACAGCAACTACCGTACACAACTGACATCAGCCAGCATTATTTACACGGCGCGCTACAAGGTCATTTTTCGCAACCGATTTGCGAGTTGCTCAAACAGCTTAATGTTGACGCACCTACAACAACGATTATCGCCTGTGCAGAACAGGTCATGCAATTTGGGGCAACATCCGGCGTCGACTGCCTGGCCGGTTTACTTCACGGCATGAGAACGCTGTACGCACACCATTGAATAAATGAAATGCTCTCGTAGCGCACATCGCTACGCGGAATCGCTGTACCCGAATTCTGTTATCGGGTGATAAACGACGGACATAAAACAATGAAAGTAAAGAATAAAATTTTCAGAAACCTCTATCAGGATTCCGTATCCCTGATGCAGATTTCGGCGCAAATTAGCGCGTTACCAGGCATTAAGCAGGCTTCCGTGGTGATGGGAACATCAACAAATCTTGAGCAGCTTAGTAACGCCGGGCTTGGCGACAACGTCAAAGCAGGGCCAAACGACCTGGTCATAGCGGTAATGGGAGAAGAGGATATCTGCGCCGAAGCGCTGGATATCGCAGAACAACGCCTGACCAGTAAACCGGAAGATGAAGATGACGAGGGTGTAAAAACACCGGATATAGTGAGTATAGAAATGGCGCTGGAGAAAGTGCCTGATGCCAGTCTGGCGCTGATTTCGGTCCCTGGTGACTACGCCGCGGCGGAAGCCATTAAGGCGCTGAACCTTGGTCTGAATGTGATGATGTTCAGCGATAATGTCAGCATTGAGCAAGAAAAAGCGATAAAAAGCCTCGCTCGTGATCGTAACCGTATCGTCATGGGGCCCGATTGCGGAACCGCCATTATTAACGGCATTCCATTGGGTTTCGCGAATGTAGTAAACCGCGGTCATATCGGCGTGGTGGGAGCCTCCGGCACGGGATTACAGGAAGTCACCTGTCGTATTGACCAACTGGGTGCAGGTATCTCTCAGGCACTCGGTACTGGCGGCCACGATCTGAGCGAAGACATCGGCGGGATTTCGATGCTGTTTGGGCTGCAAGCACTCATGGATGATGACGCCACCCACGTCATCGTATTGATCTCCAAACCACCTTCATCAGTGGTAGCTGAACGTATTCTGCAACTGGCGCAGTCTGCCGGTAAGCCAGTCGTCGTCAATTTCCTGGGAGCCGACCCACAAACCGTTACGCGACCAAACGTAACCGCAGCGATAACCCTTGCTGGCGCAGCAGACCTTGCCGTCGCGTTGCTAAACAAACGCCTACTAACGGAAACTCGCTATCAGCCTTCACCGTCAGACCTTACTGCACTGCAACAAGCCTGCCAGCGTTTGGCGCCAACTCGTCAGGCTATCCGCGGTGTTTTTGCAGGAGGAACATTCTGCTACGAAGCGCAGCTCATCTGTCAGCAAAACGGTTTTACCGCCGCATCAAACACACCTGTGTCGGGTAACCAAACGCTTGTCAATATCTGGCAAAGCCATAACCACACGCTGATAGATATGGGCGATGACGATTTTACCCGAGGTAAACCACATCCCATGATCGACCAGACATTACGCAATCAACGTCTGCTCGCTGAACTTAACGATCCGCAGACCGCCGCCATTCTGTTCGATTTGGTGCTGGGATACGGTACGTCTGAAGCACCTGCTGCTGAATTACTCGAACAACTCACACAGATTGATCAACAGCAGGCACCACTGATGATTGCTCACGTTTGCGGTACCGAAAACGATCCCCAGCAAAGAAGTCGCCAGGTCAGCGCTTTGCGTGATGCTGGCGTCATTATCGCTGACTGTAATGCCCAGGCTGCGCAATGGGCCAGCATCGTGGCGCAGATTCAGATTGAGAAGAAGGAAGTAATTGCATGAATACCTTGTTTAATCAGCCGCTGAAAGTGATAAACGCCGGATTACAGAGTTTCGCCAACAATATTCAGAAAGTCGGCGGTGAAGCAATAGCGTTGAGCTGGCAGCCGCCCGCACAGGGAGATGTGAATGCCGGACTGGAGCTGGCCTCTTTAATACACCATCCGCTGGTTGAACAGGCGAATAAAATCGCCATGGAGCGCTATCTCAGCGCCCAACCGGTACTGGTCGATGTTATGCAGGTTCATGAAGCAATTCCAGAAATGGCTAAAAGTAAACGTATTCTTCACTCCGGCCCCCCCATTAGCTGGGAAAACATGTGTGGGCCGGTAAAAGGCGCAATCATCGGCGCAATGCTCTTTGAAGGATGGGCCACCAGCCATGAAGAGGCGGAGTGTCAGATTCTGGCGGGAGATATCGAACTTGAACCGTGCCACCATTATCACGCTGTTGGACCGATGGCGGGAATTATCAGTCCGTCGATGCCGCTGTGGGTCATCGAGAACAAGACTAACGGTCAGCGTACGTTCAGCAATTTTAATGAAGGGCTGGGTAAGGTTTTACGCTTCGGAGCGAACAACGATGAGGTACTCAATCGCTTGTACTGGATGCGTGACGAGCTGGCACCGGCACTGAAAGCGGCTGTCATTCGTCTTGGCGAACTGGAGCTAAAACCACTCATGGCCCAGGCGCTGCATATGGGTGACGAGGTTCACAACCGTAACGCCGCCGCGACCGGCCTGCTCATCAAACGCCTACTGCCTGCGCTGTTGTCCAGTAATTTACCTGCGGAGCAGTTGCAGCGAACGGTCACCTTCATTACCAGCAATGATCACTTCTTTCTTAATCTCTCGATGGCGGCCTGCAAAGCAATGATGGACGCGGCAACCAATGTTCCTTTCAGTTCCATGGTTACCGTTATGGCCCGCAACGGCGTGAATTTTGGTATTCGTCTTTCGGGTACAGGTGACCAGTGGTTCCAGGCTCCGGCCAATGCGGTTGAAGGGTTATTTTTCCCCGGCTATGGAGTAGACGATGCCGCCGCCGATCTTGGCGACAGCGCTATTACCGAAACCGCGGGTGTGGGTGGTTTTGCAATGGCTTCTTCCCCAGCAATTGTGAAATTTGTTGGCGGAACACCTGCAGATGCCACCAACAACAGCAGACGCATGCAGGCAATCACCCTGGGCGGCAATCCGGCATTTACTCTGCCGACGCTCAATTTTGCCCCGACGGCGGCGGGAATCGATGCGCGTAAGGTGGTCGACCGGGGCATTTTACCGATCATCAACACGGGGATCGCCCATATGCAGGCCGGTGTCGGTCAGATTGGTGCAGGGATCACGACCGCGCCAATGCGCTGTTTTGTTGATGCCATTGCCGCGCTGGCGCGGCTCGTCGCACAAGGAGAAAAACCGTGAATAAACCTCTGGCTGTCGTTGCCGTTGGCGGCAACGCGCTGATTCAGGACGATCGGCGTAACAGTATCTCCGATCAGTGCGATGCCGTCATGGAAAGCGTGAAGCACATTACCGACATGGTCGAAGCTGGATGGGACCTGGTACTGACTCATGGCAATGGCCCACAAGTGGGCTTTATTTTACGTCGATCCGAGTTAGCCAGCAGTGAAGTCTCGCCGGTCCCGCTGGATTATGCGGTCGGCGATACTCAAGGCGCGATCGGCTATATGTTTCAGAAAGCGCTGCATAACGAACTTGCGCGCCGCAGCCTCCATAAGCCGGTTGTGGCACTCATCACGCAAACACGGGTCAGCCAGCACGACGACGCTTTTGCTAACCCGAGTAAACCCATCGGTGCATTTCTGGACGAAAACACTGCACGTGAACGCCAGCAACAGCCTGGCTGGACGATGATGGAGGATGCCGGACGCGGCTGGCGACGTACCGTACCGTCGCCAAGGCCTCTGGAAATCATTGAACAAGACACTATCGCGCAATTAGTGAGGCAGGGCTATATCGTTATCGCCTGCGGCGGTGGCGGGATCCCTGTCATACGCGATGCGCATCACCAGTTGCAGGGGGTTGAGGCGGTGATAGATAAAGATCTCGCTTCCGCGCTGCTTGCCAGCCAACTGGGAGCGGACTTGCTGGTTATCCCGACAGGCGTGGAAAAAGTGGCGATTAACTTCGGTACACCACAGCAGCAATGGCTGGAAACGCTCAGCATCGCGCAAGCCGAAATACTCCTGCAGGAAGGTCAGTTTGGCGTCGGCAGTATGCAGCCCAAAGTCGAAGCAATTCTCGATTTCATGAATGCCAGCCGACAACAGGGCAAAAACGCCAGCGGTCTGATCACCAGCCCGCAAGCGATCAAATCTGCACTGGATCATCAAAACGGCACATGGATAACCCTTTAGCTTTAGGAGAATAAGATGATTACGACAACCCTACTGGCCGTCAACGGAACCCTGATGCGCGGCCTGGAACTCAATAAAAATATGCAAAAAGCAGGCGGTGTATTTATCCGCGAAGACCGCACTGATGCGCACTACCGTTTGTGGAGCATTAACGACCAACATCCGGGGATGATCCGCGTTACCCAAGGTGGTACTCACGTGGCTCTGGAGATTTGGCAATTACCACTGGCCAGTTTTGCTGAACTGCTGATGAGTGAGCCAGCCGGACTGGCAATAGGCAAAGTCAAACTCGAAGATGGCAGTGAAGTATTGGGTGTACTGGCGGAAAACTGGCTGACAGAAGGGCAACGGGAAATTACCGAATTAGGAAGCTGGCGCAAATACACCGGTCATTTTCATACCGTGTAATGCGCATTAACAGAGGGAACAGGATATGCGTAAAACAGAAGAGAGTATGAATACTGCATCAGGCTTGAGAATTGCCATGATTCTGTTGGGGATCGCAGTGACACCGGTTTTGCTGTCGTCCTCAAGTCTTGGCAACCAACTCTCCAGTAGCAGTCTGGTTACTGTGGTGCTGTTGGGTGGGTTAATCCTTACCATCCTTGCAGCCATCACGATCAGCGTTGGCGAAAAAGCCCGTCTGCCGACATACGGTATTGTTAAGTACGCTTTCGGTGAAAAAGGGGCCATTGCTATCAATATCTTGATGGCAATTAGTCTTTTTGGCTGGATTGCCGTGACTGCAAATATGTTTGGTCACTCTGTCCATGACTTACTGTTACAGCACGGCATAACGCTTCCTGTCCCTCTGTTGGTGATAGCAGGTTGCGTGGTATTCGTCGCATCTACGGCATTTGGCTTTGCCGTACTGGGTAAAGTCGCACAGGTCGCGGTGCCGATCATCGCCTTAGTACTGTGCTATATCCTCTATATTGCGACACACAGCGAAGTCACCGAGCCAGCGGAAGTTGTCAGCATGAATACAGGTGTCGCTGTCTCGACCGTCGTCGGCACCATTATAGTGCTTGTCGCTACGCTACCTGATTTCGGCAGCTTTGTGCATAATCGCAAACATGCTCTCATCTCTGCGGCGGTGACGTTCCTAATTGCCTATCCGCTACTTTACTGGGCTGGCGCAACGCCCAGCGCCCTCAGCGGTCAGGGTTCTCTGTTGGGAGCCATGACAATATTTGGCGCCGTATTGCCAGGCGCGCTGCTGCTGATCTTTGCCTGTGTAACAGGGAATGCCGGAAATATGTTTCAGGGTACGTTAGTGGTTTCCACACTGTTAACCCGGTTCCCTAAATGGCAAATTACTATCGCCCTGGGTGTACTCTCTGCGATAGTCGGAAGTCTGGATATTATGGCGTGGTTCATTCCCTTCCTACTGTTCCTCGGTATCGCGACGCCGCCTGTAGCAGGTATTTATATTGCCGACTTTTTCCTCTATCGCCGAAATGGTTATCAGGAATTGGTCCTGACGCAAGAGCCACAGATTAAGGTACTGACGTTTGTTGCATGGATCCTTGGCGCGGCTGTAGGCTTTATGACGGTAAAAGGTCTCTTCACTCTAACAAGTATTCCTTCGGTGGATTCGATTGTTGTAGCTTGTATCGCTTATATACTGTTAAGTCGACTGGGCCAACATCATTAGTTCCTGGGTATAATTGGCATTAACATTACGGCTGAACCGGGATCGGTTTAGCCGATCTCTGCCAACCAGGAAACCTTATGTTCATCTCTGACGAAACCCTTCGTGTTATTCATCTGGTCGCCAGGCATCAGAGCATCAGCATCGCCGCAGAACAATTAAATAAGGTGCCTTCAGCTATCAGTTACACCATTAAAAAAGCGGAAGAAAGCCTGGGGGTAGCGCTGTTTACTCGCAAAGGTCGATATATCGAAATCACACCTGCTGGCCGCTATTTTATTGAACATAGCAAGACCATTCTCGGTGATATGGAGGCGCTTAAGCGTAACACCGCTCTGATCCATGATGGCGTCGAGCGCGAGTTAACAATTGCGGTGAACAATATTATTCCCGCCCCTTTGCTGGTGGCGTTTATCCTCGATTTCGAACGACAATTCTCCTCGACTACTCTGACGGTCTGCCTTGAGGTATACAACGGTTGTTGGGACGCGCTCTACAGCAGACGTGCCGATCTGGTGATTGGCGCGCCACATGCCGTCCCCAGTACTGAAGGTATTGTCAGTGAACCTATTGGCCAGCTTGAATGGGATTTTGTCGTCAGCCCGCGACATCCGCTCGCCAGTGAGCGTCATCCGCTGGAAAACGCTGAACTTCGCCAGTACACCGCAGTGTGTATTCGTGATACATCCGTAAATTTTACGCCGTTACAAGCATGGTTACTGGAGGGACAAAAACCGCTGTTCGTACCAGACTTTGCTACAGCCATTGCACTTATCGAACAAAATGTCGGTATTGGCTATATCCCGCACCATTTAGCGCTCCCGCTGTTAAATAGTGGCAAACTGTTGAAAAAACCGATGCGCGAGCATAAACATGCGACAAAATTATTCCTGGCAGCCCGTTCAGATGGAATGGGGAAGGTATGCAGTTGGTGCCTGAAATACCTGCAAAATCCTGTTTTACGGGAGCTGTTAAACAAAGGGTAACGCAGACATTTTTCCGTGGAATCAGTTTCAGTAGACTTATTGCACTCAAAAACGATTGTTATTACAGGATGTGATGGTGACTGGTACAATGTTATCCCGGAATGAGTTGTGAGTCATTATAGTCGCAGGATTATGTTGTGAACATAATACTGTCTAGTACAGTTGATACTGTACTCTTGAATTGTGTTTTCCACAGTGAGCCCCATGCCTGAGATTCTTTCCATGAATAAATCTTTCAAAATAACGGCGCTCGGAGCATTCGCGTTTTCTGTTACCGTCCTTGCTGGAACTGTATCTATTTCTGTACTGTAAGGTAGATGAATACGTCTTCTTTGCCTGCTCGGGCTTCTGGTCTGATAATCCACCTGCCTGATTGCGTTCCTCGCCCATTTATAGCGATACTTCAGCCCATCCGAAAAATTAGCTGATAACCACGCTGGCTTTTACGGTATACGGAATATCACGACAACTGAACATTGCTCCCGTCAGTTCACACCTTACTGATTTGTATTACCTTTTATCAATAAATGATTTTTTAGCTAGCACGCTAAGCATTTATTCACGTCAATGTGGATTATCCGCCTGCCTGTGCCATTTAAGGGTGAAGTAGGGTGTCCGTTACTTTTAAAGCGTTCAGACACTCATATCAGAATGGGATTATTTTACCGATGAGAAGTTCCTGGCAACAGCTCGTGTAGCTGATTCAGAGTACTCAGACGTTGATTTTTCCGGGTACTTCGCGTAACCAGCTCTTCGACCCCATACATTCAGGGACGGCTACCTGTCAGCACTGAGGTGAGTGTGGACGCGTTCCTGTTATTGCCAGAAGTCAGAAATGAATAAATACACAACCATAAAATATTCCTTTTGACCCGTCAGACCTGCATACGTTACACCGGATGCGAAATTGTGAACAGACGGGGTATCCACATGCCGGTAATGGCACCCGAAAGGATACCAGGAGCATACCACAGGTTAAAGGTGCGTACCCAGCTCCGGATTGTCTGAGGGACAGTTTGTACAGCGTATGTGTTGTGGCGATGCCCGGATTGTGATTTAAAACGTAATAAGCCGGAATTTAACAATGACAGGTATTCAACAGCGTGCCGAACTCCAGCGCCAGATATGGCAAATCGCCAGTGATGTGCGGGGTTCAGTGGATGGGTGGGATTTCAAGCAGTATGTACTGGGGACGTTGTTCTATCGCTTTATCAGTGAGAACTTCACCCGTTACATTGAAGGTGGTGATGAAAATATCAATTATGCAGCCCTCAGTGATAACGACATCACGTCCGGGATAAAAGTGGATGCGATTAAAACCAAAGGTTATTTCATCTACCCGAGTGAACTGTTTATTAACGTGGTGGAAAGTGCGAATACCAACGAACATCTGAATACGGATTTGGATGAAATCTTTAAATCCATAGAAAGCTCGGCCAGTGGTTATCCGTCGGAATCTGATATCAGGGGGCTGTTTGCGGATTTTGATGTTAAAAGCAACCGGCTGGGGAATACGGTTAAAGAAAAAAACAGCCGTCTGGCGGCGGTGTTAAAAGGCGTGGCGGGGCTGAATCTGGGGCATTTTGAAAACAACCAGATTGACCTGTTTGGTGATGCGTATGAGTTTTTAATCTCTAACTATGCGGCAAATGCAGGTAAGTCCGGCGGTGAGTTTTTTACCCCGCAGCCGGTGTCAAAATTGCTTGCCCGACTGGCACTTCATAAGCAGGACAGTGTGAATAAAATTTACGACCCGGCCTGTGGTTCGGGTTCGCTTTTGTTGCAGGCGAAAAAACAGTTTGATGACCACATTATTGAGGAAGGCTTTTTTGGTCAGGAGATTAACCACACCACCTATAACCTGGCCCGAATGAACATGTTTCTGCACAACATCAACTACGACGATTTCAGTATCATGCTGGGGAATACCCTGACCGCCCCACATTTTGGTGATGAGAAACCCTTTGATGCAATAGTGTCTAACCCGCCTTATTCTGTGAAATGGGTGGGTAGTGACGACCCGACACTGATTAATGATGAGCGTTTTGCGCCTGCCGGTGTGCTGGCACCTAAATCCAAAGCGGATTTTGCCTTTGTGCTTCATGCTCTGAGCTATTTGTCCGGTAAGGGGCGGGCGGCAATTGTCTGCTTCCCGGGTATTTTTTATCGTGGTGGTGCCGAGCAAAAAATCCGTCAGTATCTGGTGGATAATAACTACATTGAAACGGTGATTTCATTAGCGCCGAACCTGTTTTTTGGTACCAGCATTGCGGTCAATATTCTGGTGTTATCAAAACACAAAGCAGACATCCGGGTTCAGTTTATCGACGCCAGTGGCCTGTTTAAAAAGGCCACAAATAACAACATCCTCACAGACGAACACATCGAAGACATCATGCAGGTTTTCGACAGCAAGGATGATACTGAACACTTTGCCAAATCGGTGTCGTTCGAATCCATCCGTGAGAATGATTACAACCTGTCAGTCAGCAGCTACGTGGAAGCCAAAGACACCCGAGAAATCGTTGATATTGCAGAACTGAATGCTGAGCTGAAAACTACCGTCGGCAAAATAGACCAGTTACGTAAAGATATTGATGCAATTGTGGGTGAGATTGAAGGCAGTGGGGTGCGGGCATGAGCGAGTTGAGTTATATGGAAATACTGCTGGATGGTGTTAAGGTTGAATGGTTGCCATTAGGCGAACTGGGCGAACTAGTACGTGGAAATGGATTACCTAAATCTGATTTCACGGAGTCGGGAGTACCTGCCATTCACTACGGTCAGATATATACTTTTTACGGATTATCAACTGAAACTACAAAATCATTTGTTTCTCGTCAAACAGCGGAAAAGCTAAAAAAAGTAAATTTTGGTGATGTTGTTATTACTAACACTAGTGAAAATTTTGAAGATGTTGGCAAAGCGTTGGTATACCTTGGGAAAGAACAAGCCGTTACTGGTGGACACGCTACAATCTTCAAACCCAATAATGAAATTATTGGGAAATATTTTGCGTATTACACTCAAACGGGATTTTTTGCAAGCGAGAAAAGAAAGTATTCCAAAGGAACAAAAGTAATAGATGTATCGGCAACTGATATGGCGAAAATTACTGTCCCCATCCCATGCCCGGACACCCCCGAGAAGTCCCTGGCTATCCAGTCAGAAATCGTGCGCATTCTGGACACATTTACGGCTTTGACAAACGAGCTGACAAACGAGCTGACAAACGAGCTTAAACTACGCGAGAAACAATACAACTATTATCGTGATAACCTGTTGAATTTTAATTGGATTTCGGGGGGGGGGTAACCTGTCAGACAGGTCTTTTGTGTCAGATATGGTTATGTTCCACAGGTTGTATGGTGATATTGAGATGGAGTGGATGGCGTTGGGGGATGTTGCAAAAATACAACGAGGAGCATCACCCAGACCTATTGCTAAATACATGACAGAGGAAAGCAATGGTATCCCATGGATTAAAATCGGAGATACTTCCCCATGTACTAAATATATTGATAAAACTTTACAGAAAGTAACCGTTGAGGGTGCTAAAAAATCACGAATTTTGAACCCTGGAGATTTTGTTATTTCTAACTCCATGAGCTTTGGCCGACCATACATTTTAAGGATAACCGGAGCTATCCATGATGGATGGGCATCAATTAGCGACTTTGGTGAAAGATTAAACCCTGATTATCTGTATCACTATCTTTCATCGAAAAATGTGCAAAATTATTGGGAAAGTAAAATCAATAGCGGGTCAGTAAGTAACCTGAATGCCGATATTATAAAAAAATTGCCAGTTCCATTGCCTGATAAACATCAACAAGAACGAATATCTATGCTACTCGACAAATTCGACACCCTTAGCAACTCTATCAGCGAAGGCTTACCTCGTGAGATTGAGTTGCGCCGTAAACAATACGAGTATTACAGAGAGTTGTTGTTAAGTTTTCCACGGTGAGTTATCAAAAGTTTTGCGGATATCTTGCGAATAGATGTAGATAACCGTAGTTGCAGTAAATTCACACAGCAGTTTCAGAAGAGGTGGAAGAACATGGAAAAGCAGACCTGCACTATCGCGGAATTAAACCATTTTATCGTTCTGGATAAGTACACCCGTGAGTGGGAGTCCAGTGACTGCTATCAGAGTGAAACTGACCTTGAGCGTGAACTGGTTCAGGATTTGATGAACCAGGGGTATGAATACCTTCCTCATCTGACTACGCGAAGCCGCATGCTGGAGAATGCGCGCACCCGTCTTCAGAGTCTGAATAACGTGGTCTTTACTGACGGTGAATGGTTGCGCTTTGTTGAGCAGTATCTGGATAAACCGGGAGACAGCAGTACCGATAAAAGCCGTAAAATCCATATTGATTACATCTGTGACTTTACGTTTGATGACGGACACCTAGAAAATATTTACCTGATTGACCGAAAAAATATGGCCCGTAATTCCGTACAGGTCATCCGGCAGTTTGAGCAAACCGGTTCACACGCCAACCGGTATGATGTGACCATTCTGGTCAACGGTCTCCCCCTGGTTCAGGTTGAGTTGAAAAGACGCGGAGTGGCTATCCGTGAAGCCTTCAATCAGATACACCGTTACAGCAAGGAAAGCTTTAACAGTGATAACTCGTTATACAAGTATCTGCAACTGTTTGTGATTTCCAACGGTACGGATACGCGTTACTTTGCCAATACCACGAAGCGGGATAAAAACAGCTTTGATTTCACGATGGAATGGGCTAAATCCGATAACACCCTTATCAGGGACCTGAAAGATTTCACCGCCACCTTTTTCCAGAAAAACACTCTGCTCAGTATTCTGTTTCAGTACACGGTGTTTGATGTCAGCCAGACACTGTTAGTCATGCGTCCCTATCAGATTGCAGCGACAGAGCGGATTTTATGGAAAATTAACAGCGCGTATAAAACCAGAAACTGGAGCAACACAGAAAGCGGTGGTTTTATCTGGCACACGACCGGTTCGGGTAAAACGCTCACCAGTTTTAAAGCCGCCCGCCTGGCGACAGAGCTGGACTTTATTGATAAGGTGTTTTTTGTTGTGGACAGGAAAGACCTTGATTACCAGACAATGAAGGAGTATCAGCGTTTCTCGCCGGACAGTGTTAACGGGTCTGACAGCACGGCAGGGCTGAAGCGAAACCTGACCAGAGATGACAACAAAATCATTGTCACCACCATTCAGAAACTGAATATCCTGATGAAAACCGAGAGTGATTTACCGGTTTACCATCAGCAGGTCGTTTTCATTTTTGATGAGTGTCACCGCAGCCAGTTTGGTGAAGCTCAGAAAAATCTGAAGAAGAAATTCAGACGGTTTTACCAGTTTGGTTTTACCGGGACGCCCATCTTTGTGGAAAATGCCACGGGTGCAGAAACCACGGCCAGTGTCTTCGGGCGGGAGCTGCATTCCTATGTTATCACGGATGCCATTCGTGACGAAAAGGTGCTGAAGTTTAAGGTTGATTATAACGACGTCCGTCCGCAGTTCAGAAGCATTGAATCCGAAACGGATGAGACTAAACTCAGTGCAGCTGAAACCCGGCTTGCCTTTCTGCACCCCCGGCGTATTCGCGAGATAACGCACTATATTCTGAAGCACTTCCGGCAAAAAACACACCGTACATCTCCGGGTACAAAAGGCTTTAATGCCATGCTGGCGGTCAGCAGTATTGATGCAGCCAGAGCGTATTACGACGCCTTTAAAGTCAGGCAACAGGAAGTCGTTGCCGCAGACGGCACATATAAACCACTACGGGCGGCGACCATCTTCTCATTTGCGGCCAATGAGGAGCAGAATGCGGTGGGTGAAATCACCGATGAAAGCTTTGATGTCAGTGTGATGGACGGCAGCGCAAAAGCGTTTCTGGCGTCGGCGATTGATGACTATAACACCTTGTTTAAAACGAACTTCAGTACAGACAGTCACGGGTTCCAGAACTATTACCGGGACCTGGCCCAGCGTGTCAAAAACCAGGATATTGATTTACTGATTGTGGTGGGGATGTTTTTAACCGGCTTTGACGCCCCGACACTCAACACCCTGTTTGTGGATAAAAACCTGCGTTATCACGGGCTGTTACAGGCGTTCTCCCGCACGAACCGGATTTATGATGCAACCAAGACATTCGGCAATATCGTTACCTTCCGTAATCTGGAGCAGGCAACGATTGATGCCATTACCCTGTTCGGCGATAAAAATACCAAAAATGTGGTACTGGAAAAAAGCTATGACGAGTACATGAACGGTTTCACCGATACGGCCACGGGTGAGACAAAACGCGGGTTTATGGCGGTACTGAACACCCTGGAGCAACGCTTCCCTGACACGGGTCATATTGAGACAGAAAAAGACAAGAAAGCGTTTGTCAGGCTGTTTGGCGAATATCTGCGTGCTGAAAATATTCTGCAAAACTACGATGAATTTACCACGCTGAAAGCGTTGCAGAAAATCGACCTTAGTGACCCGGTGGTAACCGACCGGTTTAAAGCCGAACATTATCTTGATGATGAGGGGCTGACGAAACTCCGGGCAGTACGGCTTCCTGCTGAACGAAAAGTTCAGGACTGGCGTTCAACGTATAATGATATTCGTGACTGGCAGCGCCGTGAAAAATTTTCAGATGATAAATTCCCGTCGACTGTTGACTGGGATGATGTGGTTTTTGAGGTCGACCTGCTGAAGTCTCAGGAGATTAATCTGGACTACATTCTTGGACTGATTTTTGACCATCACAAAAAGAGCATGAGTAAAACGGCGCTGACAGAGGAGGTGAGGCGGCTGGTGCGTTCAGGTCTGAGCCACCGAGCTAAGGAAAGTCTGATTGTCGACTTTATTGAGGCAACCCATCTGGATGAGATACCGGACAAAGCCGGAATAATCGATGCGTTCTTTACGTTTGCGCAGCGTGAGCAGCAGCGGGAAGCGGATGCCCTGATAAAAAGTGAAAACTTAAATGAGGAGGCTGCCAGACGCTATATCCGCACATCACTGAAACGGGAATACGCCAGTGAAAATGGTACCGGGCTGAACGAGATATTACCGAAACAAAGCCCTTTAACTCGTCAGTACCGGGAGAAAAAACAGACCGTGTTTCAGAAAATCGGGGCTTTTATTGAGAAGTTTAAAGGGGTGGGTGGAAAAGTTTAATCCGGACAAACACATTCGGGTTGTTAAAACCCCCGGGAGTTTCAGACCATCAGGTCGTCTGCAAATGTGATTTCATCACAATAGGGTATCCTGTACCACGGGGATGTTGTCTGATGGCGAAGCCATCAACACGGGATATGATGACTTGCTGAAAGATTACTGATGGGGAAAAATTGACGTGTTGAACGTTGGGCGCTGCATCATGTATAAGCAAGGATTCTCCCGCGGACAGAATACCCACTTTGTGAAAATGTGTGCTGATGTTGTCTTCGTCTTTTTCATCTGTCGTCTGGATGGGCGTGGAGGCAGGTCTCGTCTATTACTTCCGTTGATTAGCAGGTTATTGATATGACTCAGTCCGGTAGTCAGATTATTGTTGGGGCAGGTGTTTCTGGAAAACAGGAAAATTCTTTTTGGGAGCGCTGGAGGAAGGTGGCGCAATATGAACGTCGTAATGAAAAAGCGACAGTAAAAGTGAGTGCGCTCTATCAGGAATATGAGCAGCAGGTAATGCCCCATGACAGGCAAATGGGAGAGGCCCGTTGCCGGTGGCTCCGGCATCTCATGTCATTTCTGGATTCGAAGGAACTAAAGCGAAAGGATCGGCAGTTGCTTTTTGAATATGTTGATGAGCAATTGAGTCAGATGCAGGATTTTCCCTTTTTTTACGATCCACAGATGTTGCGTTCACTGACAGAATGTCTCGATCACCATGGTGAAACACTGTTCCGAAAAGAGAAAAAGCAGGTACTGGATCAGATTTGCCATGAGTTTAGCCTGATGATGAAAGCCGCGTTTGGGGAAGATGTGGACATTCCGCATTCGCAACTCCGGGAGGCCCTGAATTCAGGTAACCGGGAAGCGATGGAGGAGCTTTTCGAACAACTCAGGGAAGAATATGCTGCCAGTCAGACAGGCAAGGAAGATGCTCCCGGAGATAAAGAGCCGGAATGGCGGGATTTCGAATTTAATTATTCCCCGAATGAAAATGACAGCACATCCACTATACGTGAAATATTCAGGGGGAGTCAACTGAGTAAAATATACCGACAGATTGCCCGGGTTGTTCATCCGGACAGGGAACGGGACCCACTGAAAAAAGAGGAAAAACACAGACTCATGCAGCAACTGGTTAAAGCCAGAAAAGAGGGGGATGTTGTTACACTGGTGACAATGTATGGTGAGTTTGTTCCCGATGGTGATATTTTACTGGACAGTGAAGCACTGGAACATGTTGACCATCTGTTGTCGATGAAACTGCGGGAACTGAACCATGTCCACCGGGATATTTTTCATGGTCAGGGTTTTAAAACGTGTGTATGGAAACAGTTTTCCGCATCCAGTAAAAAGCAAACGCGGGAAAAGATGGCGCGTTATATACGCGACGTTCACAATGGAATAAAACAGGTGGAAAAGGACATTCAGCGCTTTAATTCGCCCCGGAAAGTAGTGACATTCATCCACTCCGTATACTGGTAGATTTTTTGATGTCATTACTGTGATGGCGTCCGGGAGAAAAAATTGTACCGGATGGTATTTTACAAAGGGAAATGTATCAATAGATACTGCACTCATGAGGCGGAGAATGTTTGTGTCAGGCTGATAACAGGTTGGTGTATGGAGAAAAAATGTTCTGATTCAGATTTAAAAAATTTAACGAAAGAACAACTTATTGATGAAATAACTGAACTCCGTAATGCAATAAGAAAACATAAAACCTGTACAGGCCATGATTTATGCTGGTTTCAACCTGAACTTTGGTCATTACTACCAGAGCTATCAAATGAGGATATTGAAGTCCCTGACTGGCCTCAGTTTATGAGAGGGTGTATCAGGTACAGAGAATCTTTAGATACTCAAATCCCGGATGCACTAAGGGTAAATAAAGAATTTACTGAGGATTGAGACTGATATATCTGAATAACCTGATTCTGGGGTAAGGAAATACGTAATTGATTGATTTAAAAAGCCTCCGTTCTGGTAGCATGATTGTTTATCCTGTACTGAGGTTAAAGCAGGTGTCAAAAGCCGCCGGAAGCGTGTTGGCTGGGATAATGCCTTCCTGCTTCAGGCACCGGGGAAAGCTTCATCTATTTAGATGTGATTGCCCGGTGAGTTTTTCGGAAAACCCGGAATGTGACTGACAAATAATTGACTCAGGTAATAAGTAGATCAGGAAAATCATTTGCAAACTAGTCATACTGGGTGACATGACGATACGGCATGGTATTTCTGATGAATCTGACACTGACTGAGCCCGAACGAATCACGTTACAGCAACTTTCCCTGAACCATCTGCGTATTACCACCATGTAGTACATCTTTTAACGGTGTTTTTCAAGGTAGTTGTCGCCTGTTGTAATAAAATTACGTCATGCCGCTTCTTTTTCTGGATTCAAATAAACTTCTTGTATGTAGTCCCAGTTGCGAAGTTGCTGACTCCAGCGTTCTGGGTGTTGTTTCTGGGC
>NZ_SNMT01000034.1:0-31587 GCF_013350575.1 Salmonella sp. SG203 | reverse complement strand
GCGTTCACCCTGACCCACCCGGTGGGCGCGGTGCTGCTGAGTTACAGCCGCTCCACCTACGGGACCAGTGAGAGTACCGGTGCGGTGATACAGCCGCAGACGATGCGTTTTGTTGCCACCGTCGTCCTGCGCCAGCTGAATGGCCGGGATGGCGCGGTGGATGTACTGGACAATGTGCGTCAGGCGCTCGGCGGCTGGCGACCGAAAAACTGCCTGCGCCCTGTCTGGCTGATTGACGATGTTTTTCTGGGGGAAGAGCAGGGCCTGTGGCAGTACGCCCTGACGTTCGCCACGCAGTCCTTTTTTATTCAGGATGACGACCCGGAGGACGGCGGCGCGCCGCTTGCCGGGGTGATGCCTGACAACAGTGATACGAAACCGGAGGTCACACCGTGACAACCTATATCTATTCAGGGCCGCCGTCCGGCGTCACCCTGAACGAGAACGGAAAACAGCGCGAAGTGCTGCTGTGGCCGGGTAAGCCCGTGGAGCTTGTACCCGATCATCCTTACACCCTGACCCTGCTGGCACTGAAACACCTGCAGGAGGTGGACAGTAAAACGCAGGTCACCCCGTCCGTGCCGTCCCGTCAGACCAGAACCCCGGCCCCTGTGGAGGTGAATGATGCCCGCTGATTATCTGCACGGCTCCGAGACCATTGAAATCAACCGCAGTCCGGTTCCCGTCAGGGCGGTGAAGTCCGCCGTTATCGGCGTGGTGGGCACTGCTCCTTCAGGTCCTGTGAACACGCTCACCATGCTGCTGTCAGAACCCGATACGGGGCAGTTCGGTGCGCCGCTTGCCGGTTTTACCCTGCCGCAGGCGCTCGCCACACTGACCGGGTACGGCGCAGGAACGATTATCGCCATTAACGTCCTTGATCCGGCGAAGCACAACACCAGCGTACCGTCCGAAACTGTGACGTTTGTAAACGACACGGCCCGGCTGGCGCACGCGCCGGTGATGAGCGTGACGGTCAAAGCGCCGACCAGTTCCACCACCTACACCGCCGGAACGGATTATCACCTCGCACCGGACACCGGTACCCTGACGCGGGTCACGGGCGGTGGTATTGATGCGGGCGCGCAGGTGGTGGTCACTTACGATTACGCCGACCCGACGAAGGTCACCGCTGCTGATATCATCGGCACGGTGGATGCCGCCGGTCGCCGCAGTGGCCTGAAGCTGCTGGCCGACTGTCTTTCGGAGAACGGCTTTAACGCAAAAATCCTGATTGCGCCGGTATACGGCACTCAGGCCTCCGTTATGGCAGAACTGGACATTCAGGCGGCCAAAGCACAGGCGGTGGCTTATGTTGATGCACCGGTGGGCACCACGCCACAGCAGGCCATCACCGGGCGGGGGCCTGCGGGCACCATCAACTTTAACACCGCCTCCGGGCGTCTGCGCCTGTGCTATCCACACGTGAAGGTGTATGACGCGCAGACCAACGCCGACCGGCTGGAGCCGTTGTCCTCGCACGCTGCCGGGCTGCGGGCCTGGACGGATCTGGAGTATGGCTACTGGTGGTCATCGTCCAACCAGCAGCTCAAAGGCGTGACCGGTATTGAGCGCCCCATTACCGCGCAGCCTGACGACCCGCAAAGCGAGGCGAACCTGCTGAACGCCAGCGGGATCACCACCGTGTTCAACAGCTTCGGCACCGGCTTCCGGCTGTGGGGTAACCGGGTGGCCTCTTACCCGTCCTCCACCGGGCTGCTCACCTTTGAGAACTGCCGCCGGGTGAAGGATATGACCGACGAGGCGATCCGCTCCTCCAGTCTGTCGTTTATCGATCAGCCGATCACCCAGGCGCTGATTGACACCATTCTGGAGTCCGTGAACCAGTACGGGCGCAAGCTGACGGGTGACGGCGCATTGCTGGGCTTTAAGTGCTGGTATGACAAAAAGCGCAACGAAGAGGCAGACCTCGCCGACGGTCATATGCTCATCAGTTATAAACTGACGCCCCCGCCGCCGCTGGAGCGTCTGACGCTGGAATCGGAGATCACCTCCGAATATCTGGTCAACCTTAACGGCAACGGAGGGAACACCTGATGGGCGGAACCATACAGATTAATGCCATCAGCAACGCCAACGTCTATCTGGACGGACGCAGCCTGCTGGGCAAGGCCGAGGAAATTAAGTGTCCCGACGTCAGCGCCGTCATGCAGGAACGCAAGGCGCTGGGGATGATCGGGAAAATTGAACTGCCGATGGGGTTTGACAAGATGGAGGGCGAAATCAAGTGGAACAGCCTCTATCTGGATGTGGCGGTGCTGACCGCCAACCCCCTGAAGGCATATTCTTTGCAGTGCCGGTCGAACATCATGCAGTTTAACAGTGGCGGTCTGGTGAAAGAGATGCCGCTGGTGACCTACCTGACAGTGCAGTTCACCAAAAATCCGGCGGGCACCTTCAAGCACCAGGAGTCCCCCGACCTGAACTCGTCCTTCACCTGTACCTATATCAAACAGGTGATTGATGGTCAGGAGGTGCTGGAGCTGGACTACATGGCCAACATTTTCCGGGTCAATGGCCGGGATATGCTGGCTGATTACCGGGCCAATATCGGAGGATAGTCATGGCTGCACTGAAGGTGGAAAAACGCACGATTGATAATCTGGTGGACAGTCTGACGTACCATACCCATCATTTTCCTGGTACCACCTGCACAGTGGCCATTGCGGTATTGCCTGACGGGTTTGTGGCGGGCACAGGAAAGAGCGCCTGTATTGATCCGGCGCTGTTCAGCAGTGATACCGGTTATGATATTGCCATTGAGAACGCCAGGGCGGATGCCGTCAACCGGCTGTGGGAGCTGGAAGGCTGGCGCATGAAACGTTCAGCACAGAATACCCTGTAGTGCGACGCAACGGCAGCGGAGTCTGCCCGGTTTCAGGGGGGAACGGAGGTCCCCCGTTTTTTTAAAGGGCTTTAAAAGCCCTTTTTCCTTCCTTTATATAGCCTGAGCATGAACGTTACTTTCATTTATCACGTGAGGACACCATGTCACAGTCTGACTGCTACACCCTGAAACACCCCTATACCACTGCCGCCGGACAGAAGCTGCACACACTGACCCTGCACCGTCTGAAGGTGAAGGATATCCGCGCCGCCCGTAGCGTCAGCAAGGACCCGGCAGAGTGGGATGAGCCGCTGATTGCCGCCATGACCGGACTGGTGCCGGAAGACCTTTCAGATATGGATCTGCAGGACTATCGCGCCCTGCAGGAGCGATTTCAGCAGATGTACGGCATGGATGGACAAGCCGGAGACGCTGTATAAGGCGACGGCGCTGCTGGCGCGGTGGTTTCGCTGGCAGCCCGGAGAGATAGAGGCGCTGACTGTTGAAGACCTGGAGGCGTATCTGGATGAGGCGGGTGAACAAATCAGACGTGAGTATGGCGGCGGATAAGCCAGTGACCGGCAAGATAAATACCACGCAACAACTGCCATACGCCTTCCGCAACCAGCCCCGCCAGCACAATCAGTGGCTGCAAGGCTGCAATCACAGGTACAGACACGATCACGAGGATAACTCCCCCAATCCCCTGCAGGATGATGTTTTCCATACCCCAGGGGATTACACCTGTCTCAATAAGGGTTTCCTGCAGTTGCAGGAGAAGCCAGCCCAGAAAGCCAAGCCAGGCTGCGATGATAATCGTCGCATAGCACCAGAACCGCGTTTCCATATCATTCCCTCATTTAACCCCGTACAGGCAGAGTAAAACATGGCCACAACCTTTTCAATTGGTGTTTTAGTCAGTGGTGCAGTGACCAGCAGCTTCCTGTCCACCATGAGCGGGACACAGCGAACGCTGAACAAACTCGCCATGGCGACCGACGGTCTGAAAAAAAAGCAGGATGACCTGACCCGCAGACAGGAGATGGCCACGCGGGCCATGGCGCGTTACGGGGATATTGGAGGACGGGCGGTACGAAAAATCGGTACTGAACTCGATGCGGTCAGCCGCCAGTTTACACGCATGCAGAAACAGCAGGCGCAGATGACGAAAGCGGCAGCGCTCAGCCAGTCGATGAAAAACAACCGCATGAGCCTTTACGGCCAGGGGCTGGAGACTTGGGCGATGGCGAAAACGCTGATGAAACCCTTTACCGTCGGCGTGGCGGACTATACGGACTTCGAGGCGCAGTTGCGTGATATCGGCATTACCGGTGACCTGAACAAAAAGCAGGAAAAGCAGATTGGCGACGTGATCCGCCAGCAGGCCAGAGCCACTAACCAGACCACGGATACCCTGCTGGAAGGGGTGGGGACGCTGGTTGCCGCCGGTAAGGCCCCGATGGAGGCGATGAAGTGGACGCAACTGCTGGGGCGTACCGCTACCGCTTCCGGGGCGGACATTAACGATCTGGCCAAAATGGGGCTGGCGTTTGAATCCCTGAAAATTGACGGGCAGGAGGCGCTGAAGTCTGCCTTCAGTAAGGCCATTTACGGCGGTAAATCCGGGCGCTTTGAGCTGAAGGATATGGCGCAGTATCTGCCGGAAATGGCGCAGGGCTTTGCGGCCAAGGGAATTTACGGCCAGGAGGCGATTGCACAGATTGTGGCAAGCCTGGAGGTCGGGCGCGAGGGGGCCGGGACCGAGGGCGAGGCCGCCACCAACATGCGCAACTGGTTGTCGTCCATGAACCGGGGTGATATTGCCCGCCGCTATCAGATGCAGGGTGTCGATTACAGGGGATCAATGTCGGACTATGTTGCCAGCGGCTACTCACAGTATGAAGCCTCGATCCTGATTGCCGATCGCTTTATCAAATCGAAAGGCGCGGACTTCATGAAGCAGTGGCAGTCTGCCGGAGCCAAAGGGGATAAAGAGGCCCAGCAGCGCCTGATGGAGTCCTTCGGCCTGAGCTCTATCTTTACCGACGTCCAGACGGTCAACCACCTGCTGGCCATGCGCCAGCGCTGGAATGATTACCTGAGTAAAAAACGGGGTATGAACAGCCCTGAAGCGCAGGGAGCTGGTGACCGGGACTTTGCCAAACGTAATGAGCAACTGGCATCGCAGGGTAAGCGCATCCTCATCTCGCTGAAAGATATTTCCCTGTCCATCGGGGAGTCACTGGCTCCGTCATTATCGGGCCTGGCGGCCCGGATTATCCCTGTACTTGACAAAACCGGGTTGTGGGTAAAACAGAACCAGAAGCTCATCATCATCATTGCTGAAGTGATGGCGGGCGCGCTGGGCTTCCGGATGGCCCTCGTGGGGGTGAAGCTGGGGCTTAATATTCTGTTCTCCCCGTTAGTCAGCCTGTACACCGGTTTTGTCCGCCTGCGCTCCGGCTGGCGGCTGTTCCGTACTGCTATCGGCAGCGGCGGAATGTTCAGGCGTATTGCCTCCGGAGCCTGGACCCTGACCCGCGTGCTGAGTACCGGCCTGTATAAGGGGATCATGATTGCCGCGCGCGCCATTATCTTTATGGGCCGCGCCATGCTGATGAATTCCTTCGGTCTCATTATTACCGGCATCGCCATCGGGGCGTACCTGATTTACAGATACTGGGGCCCCATCAGCGCCTGGTTTAAAGCCCGCTGGAATGACATTAAAACGGCCTTCAGCGGCGGGATTGGCGGAATTTCGGCGCTCATCCTCAACTGGTCTCCACTGGGGCTCTTTTATAAGGTCTTTGCCGGGGTCATGAAATGGTTCGGCGTGGATCTGCCCGCGAAGTTCACTGACTTCGGGAAAAACATCATCAACGGCCTGGTCAGCGGGATCAAAAACACCTGGGAGGAGACCAAAAAAACGGTATCTGACCTCGGGGGTGGCGTAAAGGACTGGTTTAAAGACAAGCTCGGCATTCACTCGCCGTCCCGCGTGTTTATGGGCTACGGCGACAATATCGTCCAGGGGCTGACCATCGGGATAAACCGCAGTGCCCCAGGTGCAGGTAAGGCCATGAACGGGCTGGGCAACAGCCTGCGTCCCCGCCTGCCGTCCCTGCCTGCAGTACCCGACCTGCCGCTGGGTTTCGGGGGCAGAACAGGGGGCGGTATACACATCACTTATACTCCTAAAATTTATATCGACGGCCAGGCTCAGCAGCCTGCGGGGGCGATACAGGAGGCCCTGACGCTCTCCCGTCAGGAACTGGAACGTATGCTGCGGGATATTATCTGGCAGGAACAGCGGAGGGCTTACTGATGTTTGCGCTGCTTGGCGATATTGAATTTGAGGTACTGACCAGTCCGGAGACACTGGATGCGTCCATGGGGTCTGAGTTTGCGGAGCTGAGCCGCATTGGCGGTAAGCCCGGCCTGCAGTTCACCGGTGATAAGGCAGATGAGTACCATCTGACGCTGATGTGGCATCAGCAGTACTGCGACCCGGCCACACAGTGGCAGCAGCTTAACGCCGCGCGTCTGGCGCATCAGGCGCTGGCATTCGTCACCGGTGCCGGGGATTATCTGGGGTACTTTGTTATCACTGATGCAAACCCGACCTGGCAGATGACCGGCGGCGGCGGACAGCTGCAGGCGATGCAGGTGGAGGTGACGCTGCGGGAGTTCACCGGCGACCCGAAAAATCCCCTGAAACCGCCCGCCATGCGGGGCAATCTGTCGGGGGTGTCGGCTGTGGCCCGTCCGTCGCTTGCCGCCACCGGCATCGGCGGCATGGTTCGCGAGGCCGTGGGATTTGCCCGTCAGGCGCAGTCCGCGATGGCCAGCGTGTCGGGGGTCATTCGTGTGGCCAGTCAGCTGAAGCATAATCCTGTGGTCGCTTTCAGCCGCGTGCCGGGAATGATTGCCGGGCTGGACGGTATCACCCGTCCACTTGAAAAGGCGTTTCCACTGCTGAACGGCCTGACGGATGCCCTGCCGGAGACCTCGCGCATGGTGCGTGCGGCCAGTGATATCACCTCCCTGACGTCGGATGCAACCGCGCAGCTGAAGGGCCTGCATGTGGATAATCTCAGTAATCTTCCTGCCGTGCTGGACAATACCGCCTCGCTTGCCGGGCGTGCGGCCAGCGTGTTTAACGATGCCTCGCCCGCGTTAAGCCGGATGGCTTCCCGACTTTTGACCCGGAGCCTGTAATGGACGCCCTTTACATTGAACATATCACCACTGACGGTGAGCGCTGGGACCAGATAGCCTACCGCTATTACGGCGACCCGCTGGGTTATGCGCGTATCATCATGGCCAATCCGCATGTTGCCGTCACGCCGGTACTGAGCGCCGGACAGCGGCTGGCCATTCCCGTTATCGACGCAGACCAGACCACACAGGAGCTACCGCCATGGCTGCGGTAACGACAGGCGTGACCGCCCCGGTTCCGCAACCGGCTTACCGTCTGGTATATAACCGGAAGGACATCACGCATGACGTGAGTGTGTACGTGACCTCGGTCAGCTATACCGACCAACTCAGTGGGGAAAGCGATGAGATTCAGGTGGACCTGGAAGACAGTGAAGGCCGCTGGCGGGATGCGTGGTACCCCGGCAAGGGCGACACGCTGACCCTGTATATGGGTTACGCCGGTGGAACCCTGCGGGAGTGCGGGACGTTTTCCATTGACGAGACTGAGCTGTCCGGACCGCCCGACAGCGTGTCCCTGCGCGGGCTGGCGACCTCCGTTACCGTTGCCATGCGGACAAAAGTCAGTCGGGGGTTTGAAAACACGACGCTTACCGCCATCGCACAACGTATCGCCGGGAAGCATCGCCTGCAGTTACAGGGGCAGATTGAGCCACTGACAATTGACCGGGTGACGCAGTACGATGAAACCGACCTGGCCTTTCTGAAGCGGCTGGCCCGCGACTACGGCTATCTGGTAAAGGTGACCCATACCCACGTCATCTTCTCCAGTCTGGATAAGCTGCGTGATGCTGTCCCGGTGTTCACCATAAGCCGCAGCGACGTCAGTCGTTATTCCCTGCGCGACACCATCAACCGTATCTATAAAGGTGCAAAGCACCGCAGTCAGAACAGCCGGACCAAACAGGTGGTGACTTACCATGCTGATGGCGGGGAAAGCACCACCACGGTCAGTACAACCACGCGTGGGCAGAATACCAGTGCAGACACGCTGATGCTCTCTGGTCGTACCGCTAACCAGGGGACTGCCGGGCACCGGACCCGTGCCGCGCTGAGTCTGAAAAATCAGTACCAGAAAGTGGCCACCCTGAGCATGGCGGGGAATATCCACCTGCGGGCCGGGCATAATGCCACCCTGACCGGGTTCGGAGCCAGCGACGGCAAATGGCTGACCGGTTCGGTCCGCCACTCAATGACTCGTTCCGGCGGCTATACCATGGATGTGGAACTGGCTCGCGGGCCTGTGGCGAAAAAAACTCCCGGCAGCGGCAGTAAAACATTGACGGTATATAAAGCGGACGGCGGCACCGCGCAGACTGTCGTCCCGAAAAAAGGAGTACGGCCATGAGTGGTGTGATATTTGAGACCGGTACGGTCAGCGACATTGATGAAAAGAACGTCCGTGTCCGTGTGCGCCTGCCGGGGAAAAACAACCTGCGCACCTGGTGGCTGGACGTGCTGCAGCACAACACCCAGAACAATAAGGACTACTGGCTGCCGGATATTGGCGAGCAGGTCCGCCTGCTGCTTGATGAACATGCCGAGGATGGCGTGGTGCTGGGCAGCACCTATAACGCACAGGACCGGCCCGCCATTGCCGACCGTAACAAACGCCGCACTGACTTTGCGGACGGTGCCTTTGTGGAATACGACCGCAAAAACAGTGCCATGACCATCGGCGGCGCGATAAAGACGCTGACCATCACCACCCACAGCAACATCACCGTGCAGACAGACACGCAGGCAACGGTGATCGCAAAAGAGAGCGCCACCATCCGGACGCAGTACGCCACGGTGAATAGCCCCGAAACCAGGATTACCGGCAATGCCACCGTCAGGGGTAACCTGCTGGTAAAAGGCAGTATCACCGGTCAGGGCGGGATGGCGATTTCCGGCGGGAAAGGAGGCGCTGCGGCGACCATTACCGGTACCCTGAAAGCCACTGGCGACCTGCGGTCGGCCCGCGTTTCGCTGGAGGACCATCAGCACCCGAACGGCCACAACGGCAGTCCGACCGGTGCCCCCATGAAGTAACGTCTGCTGCACATTTCCCTTTTCTGGCGGGACGGTTTTAAAGGGCTTTAAAAGCCTCCGCCAGCCATCTGCCGCACACTGTCGGCATGAATACCGTGAACACTGCATCTCCGGTCTGGTGGCAACCCGCCCTCGGTCACAAGGGTCGGGTGACCGGGGCTGATGATATTGCCCAGTCCATCCGCATCATTCTGGCGACGCCGAAAGGGGCCGACCCGCATCGTCCTGAGTTTGGTAATCAGCTTTATCTCTACCTTGACTGGCCGGTGAACCGTGCCCGCCCGTATGTCATTCGTGAAGCCGTGGATGCCATCCGCCAGTGGGAGACACGTTGTCAGGTGGTCCGGGTGGAGCCGGTGACGGACGGTGAGCATATGACCCTGCGCGTGCGCTGGCGGGTGGCAGGAGGAGCAGAATCATCAATGGAGGTGGTATGGCGTTAGTCCTGGCAGACCCGGTGTTTGTGGAAACCGACCCGGAAAAAATCACCCGTGAACTGGTGGAGAAATACCAGACCGACTCCGGTAAGACGCTCTATCCTGCACAGGATGAGATGCTGCTCATTAATCTTATCGCCTACCGGGAGTCCCTGATAAGAACCGCCATGCAGGATGCTGCCTGTCAGAATCTGGTGGCAAAATCCCGTGCGCCGATGCTGGATTATCTTGGTGAGCTGGTTGGCGTATACCGTCTTGATGCGAAAGCGGCCACCACCACACTGCTGTTTGTTTCTGATACCCCTGCTGTACAGGCGGTACTCATCCCGGCAGGTACCCGGGTGAGTGCCAGCGACAGTGTGGTGTTTACCACTGATGAGGACATGACCCTGCCAGCGGGCAGTGAGCGGGTCAGTATCCAGGCTACCTGTACCCTGCCGGGACTGGCGGGTAACGACTGGCAGCCAGCTCAAATCAGTAACCTGATGGACGATATCGGCGACGGCAGCCTGGATTTTACCGTCACCAACCCGTCCGTCAGTACCGGTGGCGCTGACCCGGAAAGTGACGATCACCTGCGCGAACGCATCCGTCTGGCTCCGGAATCCTTCAGTAACGCGGGCTCCAGAGGAGCTTACCGTTTTCATGCAATGAGCGCTCATCAGGACATCGTCGACGTGGCAGTGGTCCGTCCCGTTCCGGGCTCGGTGGAACTGTATCCACTACTGGCTTCCGGTCTGCCCGACCAGAATATGCTGGATCTGGTGGCCGGGATTTGTTCTGACGAAAAGGTCCGCCCGCTGACTGATACGGTGAATGTGAAGCTGCCGGTCGCCGTGGACTACAGCATCAGCGCGTCGCTGCGCGTCTATGACGATCAGGATATGGACCTGGTTATGCGACATGCGCGCGCGGCGGTAACATTCTGGACGCAGCGACAGTCTTCCCGTCTGGGGATGGATATTGTCCCCAGCCAGATATCCGCTGCGTTGTCTGTACCGGGCGTGTACCGTGTCACGCTCACCCTTCCGGCAGAACGCGTACTGGCTGACCACGAGTGGGCTCGCTGCACTCAAATCACCCTGATACCGGAGGGGAAATCCCATGGCTGACCGTCGTGATATTCCCCTGACTCCCCCGCTGGCGAAGGATGAACGATTCCGGATCCTGGCCGGACTGGCGGCCCGTCTGCAGGATATTGACCTGACTCCGCTGCTGGTTTACCTGGTGGATTTAACCGAAGTCACCGCGCTGCCGTGGCTGGCTGACCAGTTCGCCATTACCGGTGATAACGGCTGGAATCTCGCGGAGTCGGAAGACGCCCGCAGGGCGCTGATAAAAAGCGCTATTGAGCTGCACCGTTATAAGGGAACGCCATGGAGTATCCGGCAGGTCATCCGCAATCTGGGATTCGGTGAGGTGGAGCTGCGTGAAGGGAATGACCGTCTGGACCCGGCTATCGCGGAGAAGTATCCGGCGGAGACTCACTGGGCGCTCTATCAGGTCATTCTGGCGGTTACCATCACCAACGACCAGGCAGCCCTGCTGCGAAAAACGCTGGAGGTGTTTGCCCCGGCACGCTGTGAACTGGCCTCACTGGATTTTACCGCCGTCCCCATCCGTTACAACAATACCGCCCGCTATGACGGGACCTACAACCACGGGAGCAGCTGACCATGGGTAAACTGACAGAAATCACGCAGTGGGAAGAAGATATTTATCAACTGGAGACGTCAGACCCTGTTGTGGGTGGTCCTGACGGCGTATCCAACAAACCACAGAAACAACTGGCCAACCGCACGCAGTGGCTGAAACAGCAACTGAAAGGTACCGACGACGCGCTGGCCGAACACGCAAAGTCCCGCAACCACCCGGACGCGTCGCTGACGGCGAAAGGTTTTGTGCAGCTTTACAGTGGCGTTATGAGCGACAGTGAAATACTGGCCGCCACGCCAAAAGCGGTCAAAATAGCGATGGATAACGCTAACGCGCGCCTTGCTAAAAATCGCAACCTCGCTGACCTGACAAACATCCCTCTGGCCCGTCAGTCCCTCAGACTCGGCAACAGCGCCACCCGCGATGTTGGCACCACAGAAGGCACAGTAGCCGCTGGCGACGACAGCCGTATCACTGGTGCGATGCAAAAAGACCAGAACGGCGCGGACATTTCCGACAAGGAAAAGTTTGTACAAAACGTCGGTTTAACGGATACCGTAAACCGGGCGTCTCATGTACAGGCCAGTGACGGCAATATTTACGGTACGGTGTGGGGCGGCTGGCTGAGTGACTATATCCGGCGGAATACCCCCAGCATACCCAGCATGCCAAGTCTTGCCCCCTACGCCACGATAAACTGGGTGAATCAGACTTTTGTACGGGATGTTCGTCTGGGATCGACTGGTGAAACCGCTACGATTAACGGCGGTACGTCTGACTGCCCCCCGGTCATGTGATGGTGGGTTCTGTTATGGATGTGTGGGGAAGTCGTGGTTCGCACTTGGTAAGAATGCGCCACAGCCCACTACAAAAAAATATTAACGGAACCTGGTATAACGTTACGAGATTATGATGATGATGCTTTTAAAAAACATTCAGTCGCAGAAGGCCAAAACACCTGAGCAACTTAAATTAACCGAACGTTTTAACGTTATCTGGTTATTTTCAGAAGACGGCAAAAACTGGTATGACGAATTACAACGCTTTTCCCCCTACACGCTAAAAATAGCTTACGACAGCGAAGGTGTGATTCGGCGTATCGATAAGGATGTGACAGCCATTAACCCGGACGGGTTCAGTGTGGCAGAACTCCCTGACACCACAGCTAACCGCCGCGCCGATATCAGCGGTCGCTGGGGGTTTGACGGCACAAATATCATCGACCTCATGACCACAGATAAAGCCCGTGAACAGAAAACCCGCGAGATTGACACATGGCGTAATACACAGGAAAACGCGAATTACGTATTTCAGTTTAACAATCACCACTGGGACTACGGCAAGGCCACCCAGGAACGCCTGACGCTTTCCGTACAGATGGCGAAAGCCAACAAACTCCCCGCCGGTTTTATCTGGACGGACGCCGATAATAACGACGTGCCGATGACGGCGGGCGAACTGTTAAACCTCAGCGACGCCATCGACCAGGCGATGTTCACCAAAGGCCTGCAAATCCACCTTCGACAGCGGGCGATGAAGGAAGACATTGACAAACTGACCGATGTAAAAGCCATTCTGGATTACAGGGTTGACTGGCCCCCGGATAATTCAGCAGAATAAACAAAAATAAATAACGCCCGTATTAACGGGCGCTGTTTTATTTAATTACTGCTGTTATCAGTCCAGCCAACGGGATAATTCAGAATATCGTTAACCCCTGTCAGTCCGGCAATATCTTTTTTCATCTGGCGCTGGCGTTCATGGATTTTAAACCCCTGAGTGACCATTGCCTGCGTCATTCCTGCATCAATTGCCAGCAGGTCATCCGGGGTGACAGGGACGTCTTCATTGCCCGTATCCGTCCAGAAGAAGCCTTCCGGGAGCTGGCCGGATTTTGCCACCACCAGAACCGGGGCTAATCTGTCCTGAGAAGCCTTGCTGGCGTCCCACTTGTGGCCGTTCCAGTCGAAGGTCACTTTGCCGTTTTCCTGATTATCACGCCAGGCGTCAATCTCACGGGTCTTCTGCTCACGGGCTTTATCTGTGGTCATGAGGTCGATAATGTTTGTACCATCAAAGCCCCAGCGGCCGCTGATATCTGCGCGACGGTTGGCGGTCGTATCGGGAACCTCGGCCACACTCAAATTAGCGGGCCACAGCGCCGATACATCGCGTGAAATGCTGCGAATAACGCCGTCAGTGTCATAGGAGAATTTAATGGTATCAGCCGCAAACTGCTTTTGTGACTCGTACCATTCCTGACCATCTTCAGAAAATAAAAACAGTACCCGGTGCTTATTGGCCAGCTCCAGTTGTTCAGGTGTTTTAGGGTCACCTGGCGTAAAGTTTTTAATGTTAATCATAATTTATTACCCCTGGTTAAATAGTCTGTTGTATTCGCCTGTATTATAAAGTTTTTACACTTTCAGCGCTCAGAAAAAAACACGCGTTTTCACAATGCGTCATCCCTGAAAGAAATAACCCTGCAATGAGTTCTTTTATAACCAGTCTACACTACGCCACCCGTTGATATACATCTGAAGTGGACGACGAGTGAGGCTATCAATCAAATCGTCTGTATTACCATTTATCACTCCCGTAATTACGTAAGGTGGCTGGTCTGCGTAGCCGTAAGCGCGCCATACCTGGGTGCCCTCAGCGGCTCCCAGTCTGAAGCCTGAAAGATAGTTTTGCTGTACCCAGCTTATCGTGGCGTAGGGGGCAAGACTTGGCATGCTGGGTATGCTGGGGGTATTCCGCCGGATATAGTCATTCAGCCAGCCGCCCCACACCGTACCGTAAATATTGCCGTCACTGGCCTGTACATGAGACGCCCGGTTTACGGTATCCGTTAAACCGACGTTTTAACCGACACCTCATCACGATAAAACAGCCATTCACCCAACCCCACTCCCGATTAAATGAGGTTCGTAAATGGCAAGAATTGGCTATATCCGCGTATCAACAAATGACCAGAACACCGATTTACAGCGCGATGCTCTTATTCGTGCAGATTGTGAACAGATATTTGACGACAAAATGAGCGGCACAAAAGCCAACAGACCGGGATTAAAACGCGCTTTAAAGGCCCTTAAAACCGGCGATACGCTCGTTGTCTGGAAGCTCGACAGATTAGGCCGCAGCGTTAAAAATCTGGTTGGCCTCATTTCAGAACTGCATGAACGCGGCATTCATTTTCAAAGCCTGACCGACAGCATCGATACCAGTACCCCAATGGGCAGGTTCTTTTTCCACGTTATGAGCGCCCTGGCTGAAATGGAACGCGAACTCATCGTAGAACGCACAAACGCCGGTCTTGCAGTTGCACGTGCTCAGGGTCGCATTGGTGGCAGACGTCCGGCGTTGCAGCCCGACCAGATAGAGCAGATAAACCGACTCGTCAAAAATGGCCACACCCGAAAGCAACTTGCCATCATTTATGATGTTTCATTGTCTACGATTTACAAATTTACCCCTGCAGATGTTACCCCAGCAGACCACTCCTGATTTTTTAAAGGGCTTTAATAATCTGTCCGGTATTGTTTATTTTATCCTGTTCGCCATATTGCTGAGAATAAGGTCACTTCGAATATGGCAACGCTCAAAGGGGTTATGCGTGATGAACTGGGTAATAATATTACGGGTTGTACGATAACATTTATAGAGCAGGAAACATCGCGTCGTTTTTTTGTTACCACGGCATCAGGTGAGGCCCCGGGCAGTTACACCATTATACTTCCTCCGGGGAGGTTTCGTGTTCTCGTGAAACCTGCACGCTCTTTTGAACGGGACCTGGGCGAAATCACTGTTTACAGCGATTCTCCCGATGGTTCCCTGGGCGATTTTCTGACCCGTCGTGACGTCGACACCCGCCCCGAAGCGTTAAAACAGTTTGAAGCGCTGGCACAGCAGACCCGTGAGGATGCGCAGCTGGCAACTGAAAGTAGCACCAGCGCACAAAGTGCAGCAGAACAGGCATCAGTTTATGCGCAACACACGGCGGAGGCTGCCACAACCGCAACAGGGGCTGCCAGCACAGCAACAGGTTCAGCCAGGGAGGCACAGGACAGTGAACATTCCGCGAGTCAGAGTGCGAAGACGGCACAGGAGAATGCGGCAACAGTCTCGAAGGAAGCGGCAGATGTCACCCTGGCAAAAGAGGAGGTGGTCAGGCAGGTGACAGGATTTGATGAGCACGTCAGCCAGCAGACGGCTTCCATCAGGCAGGCCGCCACAGATGCCACCACAAAAGCGACAACTGATATCGCTGAAACCGGGGAAAAGGTTAAACAGGCCGTTCAGGCGCAGGGACAGGAACTGGTCGATAAAGCCTATACTGAAGCCTTAAATGCCGCTCAGTCGGCGCAGGATGCCCGGACTGCAACCCTGAATGCACAGGAGGCCAGTACCGGTGCCAGCCAGGCGCGGGATGAAGCCCTGACCTCAGCCACAGCCGCGAAATCATCTGAAACAGCTTCCGCTGACAGCGCTGAATCATCGGAAAAAAGTGCTCAGGAAGCAAAGCTCTCCGCAGAACAGGCGGCAGCATCCAGTGTGGTAAAAACCGACGGCAAAACCCTTACCGGCGACGGTAACGCCACGCCATTAGCGCTGGGACCGGCTGAGCCGTATGCCGTGGGAACGTATATCACCGCAAAGTTCAACGCAGGTTATCTTTTTGACGGACGTGCACCTACTGACGGTTCGTTGATAGAACGGGGAACCGTGCTGGATATGGGGGATGTACTCGGTACCATTGTGAACGGCAGTCTGCTCATGCCGTCTGATACAAATCGCTACAACACCTACGTATTCCACCCGCCGGGACAATGGATCAGCTGTTCATCAATTTATATAGTGAACATGGATATTATTGCTGTCTGGCGGCGCATCAGATAAGGGGAATGCAGAATGAAAGTACTGGCAGCAAAAGACGCGGTATATACCGAAAACAACACCATCCTGTGCCGGATTAAATGCGAAGGGGATGAGGACTTCAGCACGTATCACGCCGCCGGTTATGACTCCGATCCGGATGGCCGTCAGTTATTCGACGACCTGAAGGCAGGCAAATACGGCGAAATAAAACCCTTTACCGTCACCCCGGAAATGCTCACGGCAGCAAAAGCGGTGAAGCGCCGCGAAATCAACAACTGGCGTGATGCTCAGGAGAACGGCAACTACCCGTTCGAGCTGAACGGTCACTGCTGGGACTGCAGCAAAGACTCACAGACCCGGCTGGCACCGGTGGCGGCAATGGCCAGGGCCGGAAAACTACCTGCAAGTTTTTTCTGGACGGATGCCGATAATATTGATGTACCGGTCACCGCTGACCAGTTAACCGCCATGGAAGCGGCAATGGAGCAGAACATGGTCATTCAGGGCTTTAAAATCCACGAACGCCAGCGCCAGATGAAAAAGGCGCTGGACGAAATCACGGACTATAAGGCGGTACAGGGCTATGTTGTGGGCTGGCCGGTGACGGATACGCCGGAAGCATAAAAAAGGGGCCACCCGGCCCCGAAAAAAAGCAAAACTTATCCAGTTACATAGATAGTGAAACAAGGAAGTTTATTTTTCGCATCAACAGGAAAGTAAAATCCATGAGCGCGTTCACAACTCCGGCAATCCTTGAAATGCTCGACCATTATTTATGGCGCGTGTATGAGCCTTTTGAGTTTTACCTCAGTGACGACAACAGCGACGTTATCAGCGTACCCGCCGGATTTGTGACCGACCTCGCCAGCGTGCCACGTATTCTGTGGACGTTCTTGCCGCCTGACGGCAAATACGCCAAAGCGGCGATAATCCACGACTGGATGTACGACAACGCGCTGCGCACGAAAAAAGAGGCTGACAAAATTTTCCTCGACGGAATGACGGTACTCGGTGTGCCGAAGTGGAAGCGCACGATTATGTATTGGGCGGTACGATTATTTGGTAGGGGAATGTACGATAAAGCGCAGGATTACTGTAATTAATTTTCAGTATGTGAAAGAAAAAACGCCTCTCATTTATCGCGCGGATGGGCCGCATTTATCGCGCGGCGCATCATAATGCATCAGCCGACCGGCGATTAAAATGATGCCGCAGATATGCACCATCCACGTTTCGGCGCCGTTCATTTCCATAAACAGCAGCAGCACCAGCGCGACAGGAATATATTCCACCGCATTGCCATGAATACGGATGGCGCTTTGCAATTCGCTAAAACCGCCGTCGCCATAGGCGACACGGTACTGCATTCGCAAGCGAACGACATTAAAAGAGAACTTCATTAATAATAACGCACCCAAAACGGCATACAGCGCGCTTACCATACAAACTCCCTTTTAAAATGGCTGATGGCACTGTCTATGATAGGGGGCATTTTCAGAAAAGAGAAGATTGCTGTGGAATGGACGGAGCAGTGCCGATTTCTGGTAAGACGCTGCGTAAATCATGCCAAAGCGTATTCACCAGTTCCGGCGCCTGCGCGATATCCGGAGTATGTAAAAACAGAAAAGGCGTGGTGGTCTGCCGCCACTGCGGGAGTTTCTGCAACCAGGCGGCGAAAAATTCACGGTTTTGCGCCATATTATCGCTACCGATAAAACGCACCATTGGATGGCTGGCCGTCACGACAGCATGTACCGGAACTTTGGGTTTTTTTCGCTGCGCGTCGCGGACGGCCTCGCTGTGGGGATGGGCGGCATGTACCGGACGACTATCCAGGATCACGCGGTTTACGCCGCGCGCGTGTAACCCGCGATTGAGCCGCTGTTCATCCTCACCCTTGTCAAAAAAACACGGATGACGAACTTCTACGCCATAGGTAAACGTGGCGGGGAGCGCATCAAGAAACTGCCATAAGGCGGGGAGATCGCGCGGTCCAAAGGCGGCGGGCAACTGCAGCCAGTATTGGCCAATACGCGTTTCCAGCGGCGCCAGGCGGGTAAAAAACGCCTGTACCAGATCGTCGCAATGGCGCAGCGCGGCCTGGTGAGAAATGGTGGCGGGAAATTTAAAGCAAAAACGGAAATCGTCCGTAGTTTGCGCATACCAGCGATCGACAATTTCCGCTTTCGGCAGCGCGTAAAGCGTGGTGTTGCCCTCTACGCAGTTAAAGTGGCGGGCATACTCTTCCAGACTGGTGATGCCGAGCCGCGCCCATTTCGGGTGCGACCATTGCGGCAAGCCAATGTAGATCATAAGGCGTTTAAAATATCCTCTACGCTGCGTACCCGGCCAATGCGCGGGAAAATATGCGTCATACTGCTCTGATGCTGCTCACTGCTGGCGGCGCTACAGGCATCTTCGGCAATAATAAGGTTAAATCCCAACTCCCAGGCGTTACGCGCTGTGGATTCGACGCCGATATTGGTTGAGATCCCGCACAATATGATGGTGTCGATACCCCGGCGGCGAAGCTGTAATTCCAGGTCGGTGCCGTAAAACGCGCCCCACTGGCGTTTAGTCACTTCCAGATCGCTGTCCTTTTTACCCAATGCCGTAGGCCAGGTCCACCAGTTTTCCGGCAACGCGTGCGCAGGCGTTGCGGCATCCACGGGTTGTTTTAACGCTTCGGCATAATCATCAGACCATCCAACGCGTACCATAACCACGGGCGAGCCGTTGGCACGACACTTTTCCGCCAGCCGCGCGGCGCGGGCGACCACCTCATTTGCCGTATACGGGCCGCCGGCAAACGGAAGAATTCCTTCCTGTAAATCAATAACCACCAGGGCGGTTGTGGTCGCGTTGAGTTTCAGCATGATAATCACTCTCCTAAAAATAGCGGATTTCACTACACCTTAAGCGCGATTAAAGAGGAAAGCGGCGACAAATATTGTTAATTTTTGTGAGCATACGCAATACCCGCGTGAAAAACCCGGGTACAGTCAGTATGAACCAAGTGTCGATACCGCATGAAACGGGCAAGTTATCGCTCCCATGCTGGATTGACTCTTATCGTGCGGCAGAATTTCCAGTATAATAGCCGCCTTTTTTCATCCAGTTGTGACATACAGCTAAAGCTGCGACTTCGTCGCCTGCATGGCAGGCAACAATCCGCCTGCGGCTAAGTTAAGGGATATCTCATGCGTACAGAATATTGCGGACAGCTACGTCTGTCCCACGTGGGGCAGCAGGTGACTCTGTGTGGTTGGGTCAACCGTCGTCGTGATCTTGGCAGCCTGATCTTTATCGATATGCGCGACCGCGAAGGTATTGTGCAGGTGTTCTTCGATCCGGATCGTGCGGACGCGTTAAAGCTGGCCTCTGAACTGCGTAATGAGTTCTGCATTCAGGTTACGGGCACCGTGCGTGCGCGTGACGCGAAAAACGTCAATGCGGATATGGCGACCGGCGAAATTGAAGTGCTGGCGTCCTCTCTCACTATCATCAACCGCGCAGACTCACTGCCGCTTGACGCTAACCACGTTAATACCGAAGAGGCGCGTCTCAAGTACCGCTATCTGGATTTGCGTCGTCCGGAAATGGCGCAGCGCCTGAAAACTCGCGCCAAAATTACCAGCCTGGTGCGTCGTTTTATGGACGATCACGGTTTCCTTGATATTGAAACGCCGATGCTGACCAAAGCCACGCCGGAAGGCGCGCGCGACTATCTGGTGCCTTCGCGCGTGCACAAAGGTAAATTCTACGCGTTGCCGCAGTCGCCGCAGCTGTTCAAACAGCTCCTGATGATGTCCGGTTTCGATCGTTACTATCAGATAGTCAAATGCTTCCGTGATGAAGACTTACGTGCTGACCGTCAGCCGGAGTTTACTCAGATCGACGTCGAGACCTCCTTCATGACCGCGCCACAGGTGCGCGAAGTGATGGAAGCGCTGGTGCGCCATTTGTGGCTGGAAGTGAAAGGCGTGGATCTGGGGGATTTCCCGGTCATGACGTTTGCCGAAGCGGAACGTCGTTACGGTTCCGACAAACCAGACCTGCGTAACCCGATGGAACTGGTAGATGTCGCTGACCTGCTGAAATCGGTAGAGTTCGCGGTCTTCGCGGGCCCGGCTAACGATCCGAAAGGCCGCGTGGCAGCGCTGCGTGTGCCGGGCGGCGCACAGCTTAGCCGTAAGCAGATCGACGATTACGGTAACTTTGTTAAGATCTACGGCGCGAAAGGCCTGGCGTATATCAAAGTTAACGAGCGCGCGAAAGGTCTGGATGGGATTAACAGTCCGGTGGCCAAGTTCCTGACCGCCGACATCGTCGAGGCTATCCTTGAACGTACCGGCGCGCAGGACGGCGACATGATCTTCTTCGGCGCAGATAACAAAAAAGTGGTTGCCGATGCGCTGGGCGCGCTGCGTCTGAAACTGGGCAAAGACCTGAGCCTGACCGACGAAGACAAATGGGCGCCGTTGTGGGTGATTGACTTCCCGATGTTCGAAGACGACGGCGAGGGCGGTCTGACCGCGATGCACCATCCGTTCACCGCCCCGCGTGATATGACGGCGTCTGAACTGAAAACTGCGCCGGAAGAAGCCGTCGCTAACGCTTACGATATGGTGATTAACGGCTATGAAGTGGGCGGCGGTTCGGTGCGTATTCACAATGGTGAAATGCAGCAAACCGTATTTGGTATTCTCGGTATCAATGAGCAGGAGCAGCGCGAGAAGTTCGGCTTCCTGTTGGATGCGTTGAAATACGGTACGCCGCCGCATGCGGGCCTGGCGTTTGGTCTGGACCGTCTGACCATGCTGTTGACTGGCACCGACAATATTCGTGATGTTATCGCCTTCCCGAAAACGACCGCCGCCGCGTGTCTGATGACCGAAGCGCCGAGTTTCGCCAACCAGGCAGCGTTGACGGAGTTGGGGATTCAGGTTGTGAAGAAAGCCGAGAATAACTGATATGAACAATGTACACGACATCATTCGCGTGATATCGCGGCGGCCCGCAAGGGGGAGTCTCATCAATGCGCGGCGTCACCCAACAGCCAACAACGAGGTCGCGTGAAGGATAAAGTGTACAAGCGCCCCGTTTCGGTCCTGGTGGTTATTTTCGCGCAGGATACGAAACGGGTGCTAATGTTGCAGCGACGCGACGACCCGGATTTTTGGCAGTCAGTGACTGGCAGCATAGAAGAAGGGGAGACCGCGTTGCAGGCCGCCGTGCGTGAAGTCAAAGAGGAGGTCACGATTGATGTTGCGGCAGAGCAACTGACCTTAGTCGACTGCCAACGTACGGTGGAGTTTGAAATTTTTTCACATTTACGTCATCGCTATGCGCCGGGCGTCATGCACAATACAGAATTCTGGTTCTGCCTTGCGTTACCGCATGAGCGGCAGGTGATATTCACTGAACATCTGACGTACCAGTGGCTTGATGCGCCTGACGCGGCGGCGCTTACCAAGTCCTGGAGTAACCGGCAAGCGATTGAAGAGTTTGTCATTAACGTCGCCTGAAAAGGCGCGCTTTTTTTGAGGAAATATTTATGGCAGGTCATAGTAAATGGGCCAACACCAGACATCGTAAAGCTGCGCAAGATGCCAAGCGCGGTAAAATCTTCACTAAAATTATTCGTGAACTGGTAACGGCAGCTAAATTGGGCGGCGGCGATCCGGATGCCAACCCGCGTCTGCGCGCGGCTGTAGATAAAGCGCTGGCCAACAACATGACCCGCGACACTCTGAACCGTGCCATCGCTCGCGGTGTGGGTGGTGATGAAGACTCGAACATGGAAACCATCATCTATGAAGGTTATGGTCCTGGTGGCACGGCCATTATGATTGAGTGTCTGAGTGACAACCGTAACCGTACCGTAGCGGAAGTGCGTCATGCTTTCAGCAAGTGCGGCGGTAATCTGGGTACCGATGGCTCAGTGGCGTACCTGTTCAGTAAGAAAGGGGTCATCTCCTTTGAGAAAGGCGATGAAGACACCATCATGGAAGCCGCTCTGGAAGCTGGCGCGGAAGATGTTGTGACCTATGATGATGGCGCGATTGATGTTTACACTGCCTGGGAAGAGATGGGCAAAGTGCGTGACGCGCTGGAAGCGGCCGGTCTGAAAGCGGACAGCGCCGAAGTGTCCATGATCCCGTCAACCAAAGCGGATATGGATGCGGAAACCGCGCCGAAACTGCTACGTCTGATCGATATGCTGGAAGACTGTGACGATGTTCAGGAAGTCTACCATAACGGTGAGATCTCTGATGAGGTGGCGGCGACCCTGTAATGGTGCTGCTAAACGCCGGCGGGCAGGGGGTATAGCGTGTCGATTATTCTCGGTATTGACCCCGGCTCGCGCATTACCGGTTATGGCGTTATCCGTCAGGTAGGCAGACAACTGACCTATCTGGGCAGCGGATGTATTCGCACCAAAGTCGATGATTTGCCGTCTCGTTTGAAGCTCATATACGCAGGCGTGACGGAAATCATCACGCAGTTCCAGCCGGACTATTTTGCTATCGAACAGGTGTTTATGGCGAAGAACGCCGATTCAGCCCTCAAGCTGGGACAGGCGCGCGGCGTCGCGATTGTCGCCGCGGTCAATCAGGAACTGCCCGTGTTTGAATACGCGGCGCGTCAGGTGAAGCAAACCGTCGTCGGTATTGGTAGCGCGGAAAAAAGCCAGGTACAGCATATGGTTCGTACGTTGCTAAAGCTCCCCGCTAACCCGCAGGCCGATGCCGCGGATGCGCTGGCTATCGCCATTACGCATTGCCACGTTAGCCAGAACGCGATGCAAATGAGCGAGAGCCGACTCAATCTGGCGCGGGGAAGGTTGCGCTAAATCATTCTCCCTCAGCCTCGCGTTGAGGGTTTTCAATTCCACAGGCGCTAATTAATTCTAAATTGGGATGTTGCCACAGGCTGGCTGGCGTCACCGTCTTACGATCCCACGGGATTGAACCTAAAAACCAGAATTTCCAGAAGGCGAGTTTCGCATCAGGATTGCTGTGAAGTAATTCTTCGAATGTCTCAATATCGCCTACCGGAATACACAATGCTTCTTTATAGATATCAAACACAAATTTCGAGCAGAACTGGCGCGATGACTCGTATTTAAACCCCGTGTGATAAAACTTATTCAGCCGGGCGGGAACCTGTTCCATGATGGCGAGTTTCTGTTCGACCGTCAGGCCGCCGCACAGGCGACGAACCGCGTAACGTTGTCCGGCTGAACGTTGTATAAACAGTGACAGCGTGGTGACGGTTGAGAGGGGGACGCGACTTTCCGCCACTAGATAGTCATCACCATTATGACCAATAATAATCCCAACATGGTTGCTCCAGCACTGTGAAGCGGTGGATATCTGGCCGAAAAGCGCGGCACCTATACAGGTAAAGACGATATCCCCGGTTTCATATTGGACAGAATAATGTTTTTTCATTTCTGCATTCCATTATTTGAAATAAATTCCTTTTATTTATTCTACAGGGTAGTTAGCATTATACCAGATAAATGACAAGCCTTAGTGTCATCGAAATATGTATGGTGAATATTTCATTTGTTGGAATTAATGTCGCAAATATAACTGGGGAGGAATTAAGGTGGTAAATTTCTCATTATCTGCTCTCTTATATTGACAGGGAGTACGACGTGGTTGATGATAAACCAATGAAAATAGGTTGGGTGTTTTATTTTCCTTATATTTTTGTTGCTATTATCTTTCATCTGTTTATTAGTTTTTGTTATTGTTTGAGTATTGATATGGCAGAGGCTAATACCGTTGTTTTTTTATTAAAGCCAGGGACGATTTCATTATTATTTTTACTTCTCCCTGCCAGGCGGTTCAGAACCAGACTGTTGGCAACATTGAGTTCAGTTTTCATTACCTTAGTATTTAACCAGTGGCATTTGGTTGCCGGGAATAAAGAACTGGTTTTGTGCCTGCAGGCAGCGTGCTTTATAGCTTTCCTGGCTATGACATCGGTAAAAAAATCCGGGTGGATGATTAGTGCATCATTATTTTTGGTTTGTGCGGCCGGAACGATTCGCCAGTGCTGGCTGGAACAGTTGTTTAACGCTGCCGATATATATATTGTTGATGATGGGCGGAGCTGTGGCGCCAGCGGCCACTGCTTCCAGTATATTGCAGCAAAAGGCCGTGGGATAGCAGCAAAACGACAGGCACTTTTTAGTAGTGAAGAGTATGTGAATATTTATTATAGTTATTCAGAAGGGATACCAGCCGTGAATTTCGATGGCATGAAAAATGAGTTTGCACAATATTTATTGTGTCATGGTGAATTAAAATATGTTGTGCGCGACGATAAAACAACATGCGATTAAATTCAGCGCTAGTGGTTAATTTTATTAAATCTATTCTCGGGTCTGTTTTTTGGGGGGGACCGATGTTCCGCTGTTGGCATTCGTACTGGATACAGTATTAGTGTTATCAGGATACTCATTATTGAAGACTACCGAACGTGCGCCACGGCATGTTGGCAAAAAGTTATTCGCGTGGGACGCAAAAAGTTGTCAATGAGTGTACGACTTATTTTGTACGCAGCGGGGAGCGTACCCGTCGTTAACCATCACGGGTTGTTGGAGTAGAGAAATATCGGGATAAGTGTTTTTCATCTGGATAAACATCCAGTCTTTTTTTATGATAGTGCATTATCTTTTCAGCCCTTTACGCAGGAGCGTCATGTGATAGGCAGACTCAGAGGCATTATTCTCGAAAAACAACCCCCGATCGTGCTGCTGGAGACAGGGGGAGTAGGCTATGAAGTACATATGCCTATGACCTGCTTTTACGAGCTGCCGGAGGCCGGGCAGGAGGCAATCGTCTTCACCCACTTCGTGGTGCGTGAAGATGCGCAGTTGCTGTACGGATTTAACAATAAGCAAGAGCGCACGCTATTTAAAGAGCTAATTAAAACGAATGGCGTCGGGCCTAAGCTGGCGCTGGCGATCCTCTCCGGCATGTCGGCGCAACAGTTCGTCAATGCGGTTGAGCGCGAAGAGCTTGGTGCGCTGGTGAAGCTGCCGGGTATCGGCAAGAAAACCGCCGAAAGGCTGATTGTCGAAATGAAAGACCGCTTTAAAGGGCTACATGGCGATCTCTTTACGTCAGCGGTCGATCTGGTATTGACGTCGCCGGCCAGCCCAACCTCGGAAGATGCAGAACAAGAAGCAGTTGCTGCGCTGGTGGCGCTGGGTTATAAACCGCAAGAAGCCAGTCGGATGGTAAGCAAGATCGCCCGTCCGGATGCAAGCAGTGAAACACTGATTCGCGACGCGTTACGCGCCGCGTTATGAGGTAAAGGATGATAGAAGCAGATCGCCTGATTTCAGCAGGCGCCACGATCGCAGAAGACGTCGCCGATCGCGCCATTCGCCCGAAGTTATTGGCGGAATATGTCGGCCAACCGCAGGTGCGCTCCCAGATGGAGATCTTTATTCAGGCGGCAAAACTGCGTGGCGACGCACTAGATCACTTGCTGATTTTCGGCCCGCCAGGGTTAGGTAAAACGACTCTGGCGAATATCGTTGCCAATGAAATGGGCGTCAATCTCCGAACCACGTCCGGCCCTGTGCTGGAAAAAGCAGGCGATCTGGCGGCTATGCTCACCAATCTTGAACCGCATGATGTGCTGTTTATTGATGAGATTCACCGGCTTTCACCGGTGGTGGAAGAGGTACTCTATCCGGCGATGGAAGATTACCAGCTGGATATTATGATTGGCGAAGGGCCTGCTGCACGTTCAATTAAGATCGATCTGCCGCCGTTTACGCTCATTGGCGCGACGACGCGAGCAGGTTCGCTGACCTCGCCGCTACGTGACCGTTTTGGTATTGTGCAGCGCCTGGAGTTCTACCAGGTGCCCGATCTGCAGCACATCGTCGGGCGCAGCGCAAGGCACATGGGGCTGGAGATGAGCGATGACGGCGCGCTGGAAGTGGCGCGTCGGGCGCGCGGTACGCCGCGTATAGCCAACCGCCTGCTCAGACGTGTGCGTGATTTCGCCGAGGTGAAGCATGACGGGGCTATTTCAGCGGAAATTGCCGCGCAGGCGCTGGATATGCTGAACGTCGATGCGGAAGGGTTTGACTATATGGATCGCAAGCTGCTGCTGGCGGTTATTGATAAATTCTTCGGTGGTCCGGTGGGACTGGATAACCTGGCGGCGGCGATTGGCGAAGAGCGTGAAACCATTGAGGATGTGCTGGAGCCGTATCTGATTCAGCAAGGCTTTTTGCAGCGCACGCCGCGTGGGCGTATGGCAACGGTGCGCGCCTGGAACCATTTCGGGATCACGCCGCCAGAGATGCCTTAGCGCCTGAAATCGCTGCGCTCATCAGACCTGGGCGATTTTGTAGGCCCGGTAAGCGCAGCGCCACCGGGCAACACACGCTTAGCTTGCCTGCTTTTTCATCATACTTAAGATAAACAGCAGCGCGGCACACAGCACTACGGATGGCCCTGCCGGGGTATCATAAAAGGCTGAGAAGGTCAGTCCACCTGTAACCGCTATCATACCCACACCAACGGCGACGCCCGCCATCTGCTCCGGCGTACGGGCAAAGCGACGCGCGGTTGCGGCGGGGATAATCAGCAGCGACGTAATGATCAGCGCTCCGACAAACTTCATCGCTACGCCAATGGTTAACGCCGTTACCAGCATCAATAGCAGCTTCACGCGCTGTAATTTCACGCCATCGACAAAGGCAAGATCCGGACTGATAGTCATTGACAGCAAGTTGCGCCACTGCCAGAAGAGAATGGCCAGCACAATAACGACCCCAATAGCGATCGAGATAAGATCTTCCGGTGTGACGGCCAGTAAATCGCCAAACAGATAAGCCATTAAATCAACGCGGACGTTGGACATCAGGCTGACCACGACCAGTCCTAAAGATAAGGCGCTGTGCGCCATAATGCCCAGTAAGGTATCAATCGCGAGGTGAGGGCGTTTCTCCAGCCATACCAGACCGGCGGCCAGCAGCAGCGTAACGGCGATTACCGCATAAAAGGGGTTAACGTCCAGCAACAGGCCAAACGCCACGCCCAGAAGCGACGCGTGAGCCAGCGTATCGCCAAAATAGGACATCCGACGCCAGACCACAAATGAGCCCAAAGGACCAGCGGCGCACGCCAGCATCATCCCGGCCAGCCAGCCGGGCAGTAATAATTCAATCATGAGTGACCATTTCCCCGGCGCAGTACAATACGACCCTGTAAATCGTGGCGATGATTATGATGATGGCGATAAATCCCTAATTGCTCCGCGCCTCGCGGGCCAAACATAGAGATAAATTCCGGATGCATAGACACCACTTCCGGCGCGCCGGAACAGCAAATATGATGGTTCAGGCATAACACTTCATCCGTCTTTGCCATGACCAGATGTAGGTCATGCGACACCATCAGCACGGCGCAATCGAGTTCACGGCGCAGCTGATCGATAAGGTCGTATAACGCGACCTGGCCGTTGACATCCACGCCTTGCGTCGGCTCATCAAGTACCAGCAACTGAGGCCTGTTAAGCAGAGCACGCGCCAGCAGTACGCGCTGTGTCTCACCGCCGGAGAGTTTTTGCATGGGCGCGTCAATCAAATGTCCGGCCTGAACGCGTTTAAGCGCCGGGAGAATATCCGTTTTTTGTGTGCCGGGACGTAAACGTAAAAATCGGTTTACCGTCAGCGGAAGCGTGGTATCGAGATAGAGCTTTTGCGGGACATAGCCGATACGGAGTTGCCCGTTGCGCTTGATCACCCCTTCATCAGGGGCTACCAGTCCTAAAACCACGCGTACAAGCGTTGACTTCCCCGCGCCGTTAGGGCCGAGAAGCGTTAAAATTTTTCCGGGGCTCAATTCAAGCGACACGTCAGAGAGGACGCGGCGTTGACCAAATGAGACCGAGACGTTTTCCAGTGAAACTAAACTTGTCATGTTAATTTTAGGCTTGCAGAAGTGATAGAATGTTATAATATCACATTTCACATATTCATTACGATGATTAGTCGCATTATGTTACAGAAAAATACGCTTCTTTTCGCAGCATTATCCGCCGCGCTTTGGGGGAGTGCAACCCAGGCTGCCGACGCCGCCGTTGTCGCTTCGCTTAAACCGCTTGGGTTTATCGCTTCCGCCATTGCTGATGGCGTTACGGATACACAAGTATTACTTCCGGATGGGGCTTCCGAGCATGATTATTCATTGCGTCCATCAGACGTAAAACGCTTACAGGGCGCGGACTTAGTCGTCTGGGTTGGCCCGGAAATGGAAGCCTTTATGGAGAAGTCGGTCAGGAATATTCCTGATAATAAGCAGGTTACCATTGCGCAACTTGCCGATGTAAAACCGTTACTCATGAAGGGCGCGGATGATGATGAGGATGAACATGCGCATACGGGCGCCGATGAGGAAAAAGGTGACGTACATCACCATCACGGCGAATATAACATGCATCTTTGGCTCTCCCCAGAGATAGCGCGGGCTACAGCGGTTGCAATCCATGAAAAATTAGTGGAACTTATGCCGCAAAGTCGAGCCAAACTCGACGCCAACCTGAAGGATTTTGAGGCACAATTAGCCGCAACCGATAAACAGGTCGGTAACGAGCTCGCGCCGCTCAAGGGGAAAGGGTATTTCGTTTTTCATGACGCCTACGGTTACTACGAAAAACACTACGGACTCACCCCGCTCGGTCACTTTACCGTGAACCCTGAGATACAACCTGGCGCGCAGCGTTTACATGAAATAAGAACACAGTTGGTTGAGCAAAAAGCAACCTGCGTTTTTGCTGAGCCACAATTCAGGCCAGCGGTCGTGGAAGCCGTGGCGAGAGGGACATCCGTTCGAATGGGAACACTGGACCCCCTCGGGACGAACATTAAACTGGGTAAAACAAGCTATTCAGCGTTTTTAAGCCAATTAGCCAACCAGTATGCGAGCTGCCTGAAAGGAGATTAACGAGGAAGTGAATACGTGCAACAGATAGCCCGCTCTGTCGCCCTGGCATTTAATAATCTGCCCCGACCCCACCGCGTTATGCTGGGGTCACTTACCGTTCTGACACTGGCCGTCGCCGTATGGCGGCCCTATGTTTACCACCCAGAATCCGCACCAATCGTTAAAACTATTGAACTGGAGAAAAGCGAGATTCGTTCCCTCTTACCGGAGGCCAGCGAACCCATCGATCAGGCCGCGCAGGAAGATGAAGCTATTCCTCAGGATGAGCTGGACGATAAAACCGCAGGCGAAGTCGGCGTCCATGAATACGTCGTCTCTACAGGCGATACGTTAAGCAGCATTCTGAATCAGTACGGCATCGATATGAGCGATATTAGCCGACTTGCCGCTTCTGATAAGGAGCTGCGCAATCTGAAAATTGGCCAACAGCTTTCCTGGACACTGACCGCCGATGGCGATTTACAGCGTCTGACATGGGAAGTCTCCCGCCGTGAAACGCGTACCTACGATCGCACTGCCAACGGTTTTAAAATGAGCAGTGAAATGCAGCAGGGGGACTGGGTTAACAGTCTGCTGAAAGGTACGGTAGGGGGTAGCTTTGTCGCCAGCGCGAAAGAGGCCGGTTTAACCAGCAGCGAAATCAGCGCAGTGATAAAAGCAATGCAGTGGCAGATGGATTTTCGCAAGCTGAAAAAGGGCGATGAATTTTCGGTTCTGATGTCGCGCGAGATGCTGGATGGCAAGCGTGAACAGAGTCAGTTGTTGGGCGTGCGGATGCGTTCCGATGGTAAAGATTACTACGCCATTCGCGCCGCTGACGGTAAATTCTATGACCGTAATGGGGTTGGTCTGGCGAAAGGCTTTTTACGCTTCCCGACCGCTAAACAGTTCCGCATCTCCTCCAACTTCAATCCGCGTCGTCTGAACCCGGTTACCGGACGCGTTGCGCCGCATCGTGGCGTTGACTTTGCGATGCCGCAGGGTACGCCGGTGCTGTCGGTGGGGGATGGCGAGGTCGTGGTCGCTAAACGTAGCGGCGCTGCCGGTTACTACATTGCGATTCGTCATGGACGCACCTACACCACACGTTACATGCACTTGCGTAAGCTGCTGGTGAAACCGGGGCAAAAAGTGAAACGTGGCGATCGTATTGCGCTTTCTGGTAACACCGGGCGTTCCACAGGGCCGCATCTGCATTATGAGGTATGGATCAACCAGCAAGCCGTTAACCCTCTGACAGCAAAATTGCCGCGCACGGAAGGTCTGACGGGGTCAGATCGTCGTGAATACCTGGCACAGGTGAAAGAGGTTCTGCCACAACTGCGCTTCGATTAACAAATGCGCTGACAGAGCCGGTACGCGATGTGTGCCGGCTTTTTTGTTTTGTGTGAGACGCAGACGTCGCTACACTATTCACAATTCCTTTTCGCGTCAGCAGACCCTGGAAAAGCATGGAAACCAAAAAAAATAATAGTGAGTATATCCCTGAATTCGAAAAATCCTTTCGCTATCCGCAGTATTGGGGCGCCTGGTTGGGCGCGGCGGCAATGGCGGGGATCGCATTAACACCGGCATCATTCCGTGACCCTTTGCTGGCGACGCTGGGGCGCTTTGCCGGACGGCTGGGGAAGAGTTCTCGTCGCCGGGCGCTAATTAATCTGTCTTTGTGCTTTCCGCAGCGTAGCGAAGCTGAGCGCGAAGCGATTGTCGATGAGATGTTCGCCACCGCGCCACAGGCAATGGCGATGATGGCTGAGTTGGCGATGCGCGGTCCGAAAAAAATTCAACAGCGTGTTGACTGGGAAGGTCTGGAAATCATTGAGGAGATGCGTCGTAACGACGAAAAAGTCATTTTTCTCGTACCGCATGGCTGGGGCGTCGACATTCCAGCCATGCTGATGGCCTCTCAGGGGCAAAAAATGGCGGCGATGTTTCATAATCAGGGTAATCCGGTTTTTGACTATATCTGGAACACAGTGCGTCGGCGTTTCGGCGGACGTTTGCATGCGCGTAATGACGGGATTAAACCCTTTATTCAGTCTGTTCGTCAGGGCTACTGGGGCTACTACCTGCCGGACCAGGATCACGGCCCGGAGCATAGTGAATTCGTTGATTTCTTTGCGACATACAAAGCGACGCTGCCTGCGATTGGTCGGCTGATGAAAGTGTGCCGCGCACGCGTGATACCGCTTTTCCCGGTGTATAATGGTAAAACGCATCGCCTGACTATCCAGATTCGCCCGCCAATGGACGATCTGCTCACGGCTGACGACCACACTATCGCCAGACGGATGAACGAAGAGGTCGAAATTTTTGTCGGCCCGCATCCGGAACAGTACACCTGGATCCTGAAGCTGCTCAAAACCCGCAAGCCAGGCGAGATTCAGCCGTATAAGCGTAAAGATCTTTACCCCATCTGACTAGTCCTGATATAGGTTGACAGTTTTTTGTCTGTAAAACGCCTGATGAACATCATCGGGCGTTTTGTATTTCAGGGCCAGGTGTGGCCGTTCATGGTTATAAATTG
>NZ_SNMT01000033.1:0-32371 GCF_013350575.1 Salmonella sp. SG203 | reverse complement strand
TTCCTCTTTCAGAGTCAACCCTGAATTTCAGGATTTTTCTCTTCAACCGACCGGCTGTTTGTGTGAAGTGATTCACATCCGCCGTGTCGATGGAGGCGCATTATAGGGAGTTCTCTGCTGACCGCAATAGAAAAATTGCAGAAAAATGACTGTTTGCTGCATTCCCCAGCAAAACCCCTGGTTATACCCATTTACGCACAGACTTATCCACAAAATGCGCGTTCATCTCCTGGATCTTCTCACTCTGCAAATGATCTTTCAGGGATAAAAGCGGGGCCAGAATTTAAAAAGAAAAATTCGCGAGCGTTGCGCAAACGTTTTCGTTACAATGTCGCCGCAAAATGAGAATACCCCATAAGGGGCGTTAGCTGAGTTTTTCACGAAAAATTCAGCTAACGCTCTCTGTAATCGTCAAATCCAGGGGATTTACCATGCAACAACGTCGTCCAGTCCGCCGCGCTCTGCTCAGTGTTTCTGACAAGGCCGGTATCATCGAATTCGCCCAGGCACTTTCCGCACGCGGTGTGGAGCTGCTGTCTACGGGGGGCACCGCCCGCCTGTTAGCAGAAAAAGGCCTGCCGGTGACCGAAGTTTCCGATTACACCGGTTTCCCGGAAATGATGGATGGACGCGTAAAGACCCTGCATCCAAAAGTCCACGGCGGCATCCTCGGTCGTCGCGGCCAGGACGATGCCATTATGGAACAGCACCACATCGCCCCTATCGATATGGTTGTCGTTAACCTGTATCCGTTCGCCGAGACCGTGGCACGCGAAGGCTGCTCGCTGGAAGATGCGGTAGAGAACATTGATATCGGCGGCCCGACCATGGTGCGCTCTGCTGCTAAGAACCATAAAGACGTGGCCATCGTGGTGAAGAGCAGCGACTACGACGCCATTATTAAAGAGATGGATGCTAACGAAGGTTCTCTGACCCTCGACACCCGTTTCGATCTCGCGATTAAAGCCTTCGAACACACCGCCGCCTACGACAGCATGATCGCCAACTACTTCGGCAGCATGGTTCCGGCCTACCACGGTGAAAGCAAAGAAGCCGCCGGTCGCTTCCCGCGTACGCTGAATCTGAACTTCATTAAGAAGCAGGATATGCGCTATGGCGAGAACAGCCACCAGCAGGCAGCCTTCTATATAGAAGAAAATGTGAAAGAAGCGTCCGTTGCCACCGCACAGCAGGTTCAGGGCAAAGCGCTTTCTTACAACAACATCGCTGATACCGACGCGGCGCTGGAGTGTGTGAAAGAGTTCAACGAGCCAGCCTGCGTAATCGTCAAGCACGCTAACCCATGCGGTGTGGCGGTAAGTACCTCTATTCTCGACGCTTACGACCGCGCCTATAAAACCGACCCGACCTCCGCGTTCGGCGGCATCATCGCTTTCAACCGCGAGCTGGATGCCGAAACCGCGCAGGCCATCATCTCCCGTCAGTTCGTGGAAGTGATCATCGCCCCATCCGCAAGCGAAGAAGCGCTGAAAATCACCGCAGCCAAGCAGAACGTCCGTGTTCTGACCTGCGGTCAGTGGGGCGAGCGTGTTCCGGGCCTGGATTTCAAACGCGTTAACGGCGGCCTGCTGGTTCAGGATCGTGACCTGGGTATGGTGAGCGAAGCTGAACTGCGCGTGGTTTCCAAACGCCAGCCGACCGAGCAGGAGCTGCGTGACGCGCTGTTCTGCTGGAAGGTAGCCAAGTTCGTGAAATCCAACGCCATTGTGTATGCCAAAGAGAACATGACTATCGGCATAGGCGCAGGCCAGATGAGCCGCGTGTACTCCGCGAAAATCGCTGGCATTAAAGCGGCTGACGAAGGTCTGGAAGTGAAAGGCTCAGCCATGGCTTCCGACGCCTTCTTCCCGTTCCGTGACGGTATTGATGCCGCTGCCGCTGTCGGCGTGAGCTGCGTTATCCAGCCTGGCGGTTCTATCCGTGATGATGAAGTCATTGCCGCTGCCGATGAACACGGCATTGCGATGATCTTCACCGACATGCGCCACTTCCGCCATTAATTCAGGGAGCAGACGATGAAAGTTTTAGTCATTGGTAACGGCGGGCGCGAACACGCGCTGGCCTGGAAAGCCGCACAGTCGCCGCTGGTTGATACCGTTTTTGTCGCACCGGGCAACGCGGGCACCGCGCTGGAACCCGCGCTGCAGAACGTGGCTATCGGCGTCACCGATATTCCGGCGCTGCTGAGCTTTGCCCAGAACGAGAAGATTGATCTGACCATCGTTGGTCCAGAAGCGCCGCTGGTGATTGGCGTGGTCGATGCGTTCCGCGCGGCGGGTCTGAAGATCTTTGGCCCAACCGAAGGGGCCGCGCAACTGGAAGGCTCCAAAGCCTTCACCAAAGATTTCCTCGCTCGTCACCAGATTCCGACGGCGGAATACCAGAATTTCACCGAGATTGAGCCAGCCCTGGCTTATCTGCGTGAGAAAGGCGCGCCGATCGTCATCAAGGCCGATGGTCTGGCTGCGGGCAAAGGCGTCATCGTGGCGATGACGCTGGAAGAAGCCGAAGCCGCCGTTCATGACATGCTGGCAGGCAACGCCTTTGGCGACGCGGGCCACCGTATCGTGATTGAAGAGTTCCTCGACGGCGAAGAAGCAAGCTTTATCGTGATGGTCGACGGCGAGCACGTGCTGCCGATGGCCACCAGCCAGGACCACAAACGCGTAGGCAACGGTGATACCGGCCCGAACACTGGCGGTATGGGGGCCTACTCACCGGCGCCGGTGGTGACTGATGAAGTGCACCAGCGCACCATGGAACGCATCATCTGGCCAACCGTGAAAGGCATGGCGGCGGAAGGTAACACTTACACCGGTTTCCTGTATGCGGGTCTGATGATCGACAAGCAGGGCAACCCGAAAGTTATCGAGTTCAACTGCCGCTTCGGCGATCCGGAAACCCAGCCGATCATGCTGCGCATGAAGTCGGATCTGGTGGATCTTTGCCTGGCCGCCTGCGACGGCAAGCTGGATAAGAAAACCTCCGAGTGGGACGAGCGCGCTTCATTAGGCGTGGTGATCGCCGCGGGCGGTTATCCGGGCAACTACAACACTGGCGATGAGATCCACGGCCTGCCGCTGGAAGAAGTGGCTGACGGCAAAGTCTTCCACGCTGGCACTAAGCTCGCCGACGACGACCGTGTGCTCACCAGCGGCGGACGCGTCCTGTGCGCCACCGCGCTGGGCCACACCGTCGCCGAAGCGCAGAAACGCGCTTACGCCCTGATGACCGACATCCGCTGGGACGGCAGCTTCAGCCGTAACGACATCGGCTGGCGCGCCATTGAGCGTGAGCAAAACTAACGGCTGAGTTTAGCCAGCAGCGTTTTGCGCGTAATGCCCAATTGACGGGCGGCTTCCGTTTTGTTGCCGCCCGTTTTTTCCAGCGCCGCCAGAATGATCTCTTTTTCCACATCGACCAACGGTTGGATTTCGGCGCTGTTTTCCGCTTTTATCGGCGTCGCGGCAATAGCGAGAGGCAATTCGCGTTCAGAAATGTATTCTCCCGTCAGCAACACCACCGCCCGCTCGATAGCGTTTTCCAGCTCACGGATATTGCCCGGCCAGTCGTAGTGGATCAGCAGATCCATCGCCTGCGGCGTAAACCCCTTCACCACTTTGCGGTTACGTTCGGCAAAACGCCGCAGAAAATGGTCTGCCAGTAGCGGAATATCTTCCCGACGCTGGCGCAAAGAAGGCATTTCAATCGCCACCACATTCAGGCGGTAATAGAGATCCTGGCGAAAGCGACCGGCACTCACCTCTTCCGCCAGGTCGCGGTGGGTAGCGGCAATTAACCGAACATCCACAGATATCGTCTGGTTACTTCCCACGCGTTGCACTTCGCGCTCCTGAATCGCCCGCAGCAAACGTACCTGCATTAACGGCGAGATATCGCCGATTTCATCAAGAAACAATGTCCCGCCGTCAGCTTCGACAAAGCGTCCCTCCCGACGTTTATCCGCGCCGGTAAACGCGCCTTTTTCGTGTCCGAACAGCTCGGACTCCAGCAGCGATTCATTAAGCGCGGCGCAGTTGAGCGTGACCAGCGGTCTATCGCTCCTGGCGCTACAGGCGTGTAGCGCCCGCGCCACCAGCTCTTTACCCGTGCCGGAGTCTCCGTGAATCAATACCGTGGCGTCTGATGGTGCGACCATCGCGATTTCATTCAGTAAATGTTGCATCGCCGGACTGCTGCCAATCATGCCAAACTGCGCAGCCGACGCCGATGGCAATTCAGCGCCCGTTTCCCGCGTATGCGCCAACGCCTTTTCCAGCGTCTCCTGCAGACGGTCAAAATCCAGCGGTTTAATTAAATAGTCGAGCGCGCCGGCTTTCAACGCCTCTACCGCCGTTTCCACGCTGGAAAATGCCGTCATAATCAAAATCGGAATGGCGGGATTGAGCGCTTTAATCTCCTTCAGCGTGGCGATACCGTCCATCTCCGCCATACGCACATCGCACAGTACCAGATCAAAGACTTTCTCACGCACCTGAGCCAACGCATCATGCCCACTGTAGGCCAGAGCGACGTTATAGCCCCAGCCCCGAAGCAGCGCCTGTAAAATCGTGCAGTGGCTTACATCATCATCCACAACCAGAATATCGATTTTTCCGCGTATCACCCTTGTTAATCCTGTTGTCTCGCTATCACTGGCAACCAGATAGTAAAGACCGCGCCTTTACCCTCAATACTTTTCACCTTAATCGCGCCGCCATGCTGTTCGATGATATTTTGCACCACAGCCAGCCCCAGGCCTGTCCCGTCAGCTTTGGTCGTAAAATAAGGCGTAAAAATCGCCTCCAGCTGATCCGGGGCGATCCCTTTCCCGCTATCGGTAACAGTGATGATAACGCGGTCGGTCCCACTTTCTTTTGCCTCTACGGTAATCGTTCCCTGGCGGCCAATCGCATGAATAGCGTTCAGGTACAGATTCAACAGCACCTGAGTCAGCCTGTCCGGGTCAGCCTGAATACGCTTAAGCGTCTCATTCGCCGTGAATCTCAACTGAATCTCTCTGCTTTGGGCATCCTGACTGACCAGATTCAGGGAGTGAGTAATAATATCATTGAGGTTAACCGCCTGGAGCGTCAGATGCGCGGGCTTTACCAGTTCGAGCAATTCGCTTACCACCCGGTTCAAACGGTCGGCCTCTTTGGCCATCACCTGCGCCAGTTCATGCGACTCGCCGCCGGCTGGCGTGCGCTCGGCAAAGTATTTCGCCAGCCCTTTGATGGACGAGAGCGGGTTACGAATTTCGTGCGCGACGCCCGCCGCCAGATGCCCCATCGCCACCAGCTTTTCTTTACGCTTCATTGCATCAAGCAGTTCTCTGTGCGAGCGCTGATAACGCTGATGCCAAAAAAATGCCAGTAACGTTGCCAACAACACCGCCGCTAACGCTGACAAAACAATCAGCGTATTACGCCACTCCCTTGCCTGAGTCGCGGCCAGCTCGCTGGCGTCAAAGGCAATAAAAATAGTTTGTTTCGCTGGTTCATCGTCATTGGCGATACGCGCCATGCCGTGCCCCCTCATCCCGTGACCTCTCATACCGAAAAGCGGCTGGAACTGACGGTAAATTTCCAACGCAGGCACCGTCTCGCCGTTAGCAGCAACGTCGACACGCCGCCAACGCTCCTGCGGCCCGGGGTTTAGTTGATGCATTTCAGATAGGGAATAGAGCGATTTGCCCACCATGCCAGGGTTGCTATGAGTAATGATTACCCCCTGCGCATCCGTTACGGCGAACCACAACACGCCAGGCTGACCTGCCATCTCTTCCAGCAATGTCTGCTGCTGCGCGTGATGCATCCGCATTCCCATACCTACTCGCGTGCCGGACTCCAGAGCGCGAATGAGTACATTTCCCTTTTCCAGCAGCGTCTGCCTGGCGGCAGCGCTCTCACGGCCATAGTCGCGAATGACCATAATGGAAAATAGCCCCACCAGAATGAAGATCGCCGCAGGTAACAGCCGACTCAACCACGTTGCAGCGGCATCTTTATGTAATCGTATAAAACTCACAGGCTTCCCCGGCTCGTTTTTATTTTCCTTACTTAAGCAGAGATCATGCCATTCTTCGCTCCGCATAACCGCGCGGTGTCGCACACCCTTTCGGATACGGGTGGGTAAAAATGACTCGCCAGGCGGGTCATGCGAGTCATTTTTACTCGCTTTTTGCCGCCTGAGGCGGGTTAACTCGCTGCCCAACAAGGAATAGTTACCTGGCACGGAAGATGCAAGAGAGAGGATAAGATGAGCAACAGGAGAACGCAAAATGAAACGGAACAATAAATCAGCTATCGCGCTAATCGCCCTCTCTCTTTTGGCCCTGAGCTCCGGCGCCGCCTTCGCCGGGCATCACTGGGGCAACAATGACGGTATGTGGCAACAGGGAGGTAGCCCGTTAACCACGGAACAGCAGGCGACGGCGCAGAAGATTTATGATGATTACTATACGCAGACCAGCGCGCTGCGCCAGCAACTGATATCCAAACGTTATGAATACAACGCGCTACTGACCGCCAGTTCGCCGGATACTGCGAAAATTAACGCGGTTGCCAAAGAGATGGAGTCATTAGGCCAGAAGTTAGATGAGCAACGCGTGAAACGGGATGTCGCGATGGCGCAGGCTGGCATACCACGCGGCGCAGGAATGGGCTATGGCGGTTGCGGCGGCTATGGCGGCGGTTATCATCGCGGCGGCGGTCACATGGGTATGGGAAACTGGTAAAGCATGTTTGCCGAATGGCGGCTTCGCCAGCCGGTATTCCATCAAAAGCTTTTCGCTTGCGGCTGCCAGTGACAAAAATCTGAATTCGCCACCAGCAAAAGTTGCGATCCTTCCGGCGCCTCCAGCCATGCTACGCTCACCTCTACCGATGAGTGGTTCTGGCGGCGCTCAATGTGGCTTATTGCCCAGGAGTCCAGATCCGGTTTCAGCGTTTCACCTTCACAGGTGGTTACCGTATGGTCGGCGTGCCAGCGTCCCTGGCGTAGTATGACCCGCCCCAGGCGCAAGGCGTCGCTGGTCTGACGGATTTGTTCGGCGCGATAGCGATACAAGGCAATCTGATCGTTGGAAAGCTGCTGCTTCTGCCCCCCGACTTCACGCTGCATAAAACTGAGTTCGCCATGAGCGTCGAAACGCGCGCGAATATGTTCTGGCGGTTTGCTGTAAATATTGAGTTCAATAAGCGAAAGCGTATCACCCTGCCAACGATATTCGCTGGTCGTCGTGCTGCCGCTATGCCACGGGCTAAAAACAGAAAGCAGATGGACTTCATCGTTCGTATCTTTACGCCAGATACGCACCGCGCCGTGATCGCCGGCAAAGCCGCTGGCAGTAAACGGAGGCGGTGAAGCGTTATGACTGCAGGCAGTCAGCAACAGCGCGCCAGAAAACAGAAACGCGCGACGCCAGACAGACAAAAGGGGCTGACGAGCCCCTTCGATAAAACTGTTCACAGCTACGCGTCTTACTTAACTGCGTCTTTCAGAGCTTTACCAGAAACAAACGCCGGTACGTTAGCGGCGGCGATTTTGATTTCTTTACCGGTCTGTGGGTTACGGCCAGTGCGCTCAGCACGGTGGTTCACTTTGAAGGTACCGAAACCAACCAGTTGTACAGCATCGCCTTCTTTCAGAGACTCAGTAATAGCAGCCAGAGTGGATTCCAGAGCAGCTTTAGCCTGGGTTTTGGACAGTTCTGCTTTGTCTGCAATTACATCAATCAGTTGAGTCTTGTTCATAAGTTATCCTTACAATGTGTTTATCGCTTGCTAAGCATCGAGTGCGACGGAAATGCCAGAAAAGCACTCTCCTGCATACACGCACCGATAGCCACTTTTTTTCGCCTCCCAAATGTAGACCAGACGGGGGGCATAAGGGAAGCCTTATGGCACGACAAATCAGACGTTAAATCACGTTTTCTGGTGTCATTGCTGAAAATTTATACCGATATTGCTCTCACCAGCCTCGCGCAGGTCTGCCCTGAGCCCTTTTATCAGTTCAATATCGCGTTCTTCGCAGTCGGCTAAAAGTCGGAATATTTCCCACTGAATATCCCATTCCTGTTCAACGGCAGGGTTCGTTTTGAGCTCCTCATCGGTCATTTCCCGACCAGCCTGAGTCATTTCCAACATCGCCACCGTAGTAATGGAAGTCTTACTAACCTCAATAGCGTGTTCCAGCGTTTCGCCGCTAAGACGAGAATGCATTAATTCGCTTAATGCGACGCAGGCATCAATCGCCGGGTAAACGCCGTACAGATCATAGTCGTCAGCTGCCGGAATTGCCTCTTCAAACTTCTCCAGTTGGCTATCGAAATTGACCTTTGCATCTTTCACCGTCAGGGTTTCCCAGATCAGATCCAGAATGCGACGGTAGATCTGTCCGTCGCCGAATTCCGTCTGCTTGCAAAACATGGCGTAGTTCGGGTACATGCGCTCGCACAAGCAGGCCATAAAGGTAACGTGCTGCCAGCTTTCCAGCCGCTCCAGACGCAAATGAATCGGGTTTTGTAACATGATGGAATCTCGAATCGGAAATTAGCGGCAGTTTACCTGAATCAGCGCTGAATTTCTTGCCAACGAACAAACGCCGGACGTCCGGAAGCGACGGCATCCGCCCAGCGCGTCGGCTCCGGCAGGCGATACCCTTTCATACAGCGCTGTACCCACGCCAGCGCGCTGTCAGTACTGACCCGGTGCCCTGTCGCGATAAACAGCGGATTACAGCGCGCCTTGCTGCGCCATACCCACGCCAGTTGCTCGCCTTTATCCATTAAGGGGCTAAGTGCGCCAGGTTCGGCGGAAAGTGGTTCAAATTTACCGCATAGCCGTTTTTTCGCCACGCCGATGGTCGGCACGTCCACCAACAGTCCAAAATGACTGGCGACGCCAAGCCGACGCGGATGCGAAATACCGTGACCGTCCACAAACAGCAAATCGGGCTTTTGCGAGAGCTGTTCCCACGCCGCCAGCAGAGCAGGATATTCACGAAAAGAGAGAAAGCCGGGGATATACGGCATGGTGGTGGCAATACGCGCCACCCTGTACTCGACCAGTTCAAGCGACGGATATTTCAGCAATACCATCGCCGCCCGCGTCACCTCGCCCCCCTGCTCAAAACCGACGTCCGCCCCGCCGATAAACGCTGGCGGATCTTTGTCCAGGCGATCTTCGCGGCAAACCGATGAAGCAAGTTCTATCTGTTGAGCGCGTAGCGACGCGAGATCCATACTAACTCCTTAGTTGTGATACTGCGCAGAAAGTCGGTGCACTGCCTCCACAAATGCGCCAGCATGTTCTGGCGGCACATCCTGATGGATGCCATGTCCAAGGTTAAAGACGTGCCCTTCTCCCTGACCGAAACCAGCAAGTATAGTCGCTACTTCGTCTTCGATCCGTGCCGGTGGCGCATACAGCATCGAGGGGTCCATATTGCCCTGCAGCGCCACTTTATGGCCAACGCGACGGCGCGCATCAGCGATATCTGTCGTCCAGTCGAGACCCAGCGCGTCGCAGCCGGTTTCCGCCATCGCCTCCAGCCACTGACCGCCACCTTTAGTGAACAGCGTTACCGGCACGCGGCGACCGTCGTTTTCACGCAGCAGGCCATCGACGATTTTATGCATGTAGTAGAGGGAGAACTGCTGGTAATCGCGGCCAGTCAGCACGCCGCCCCAGGTGTCGAAAATCATCACCGACTGCGCGCCCGCTTTGATTTGCGCGTTGAGGTACAGCGTGACGCTTTTCGCCAACTTATCCAGCAGCAGATGCAACGCCTGCGGGTCAGCGTACATCATCTTTTTAATCACCGTGAAGGCTTTGCTACTGCCGCCTTCCACCATGTAAGTTGCCAGCGTCCACGGGCTGCCGGAGAAGCCGATCAGCGGAACCTCGCCTTTTAGTTCACGGCGAATCGTACGCACCGCATTCATCACGTAGCCCAGTTCATCCTCCGGATCGGGAATGGGCAACTTATCGACATCGGCTTTGCAGGTGACAGGGGCCGTAAAGCGCGGGCCTTCCCCGGCTTCGAAGTACAGCCCCAGGCCCATCGCGTCCGGAACCGTCAGGATATCCGAGAAAAGGATCGCCGCATCAAGCGGATAACGGCGCAGCGGCTGTAAAGTGACCTCGCAGGCCAGTTCGGCATTTTTGCACAGCGACATAAAATCGCCCGCCTGAGCGCGAGTGGCTTTGTACTCCGGTAGATAACGGCCCGCCTGGCGCATCATCCACACTGGCGTAACATCAACGGGCTGGCGCAGCAGCGCACGTAGATAACGATCGTTTTTGAGTTCGGTCATTTTTACATTCCTTTAGCGTTGATGCGCCCAGTGTAACATGTCAATCATATTCAGCCCGACACATTGCCACCGTATCTTCGATCAAACGGCGCGCGACGGTGCCCGGCGGCGGCAGTAGCGGCAGATCGTCATAACGGTACCAATTTGCTTCCAACAGTTCTTTCGGGTCGATGACAATCTCGCCGCTGTCATACTCTGCCATAAACGCCGTCATCAGCGACTGTGGGAACGGCCACGGCTGCGAGGTCACGTAGCGCAGATTTTTCACCTTGATCCCGCTTTCCTCCATGACTTCGCGCGCCACAGCCTGCTCCAGGGTTTCGCCGACTTCAACAAACCCGGCCAGTACCGTATGCACGCCGTTGCGGTGGCGAACGTGCCGGGCAAGTAGAATAGAATCCTCACGACGAATGGCAACAATAATGCAGGGGGCGATTTGCGGGTAGTAGCGCTCGCGGCAATGGCTGCACAGCATCGCCCATTCGGTTTTACTCGGGTGCATAGGGTGCCCGCAATAGCCGCAAAATTTATGCGAACGATAAAACTCCGCCAACTGTACGCCACGTCCCGCCAGTTGAAACAGCCCTGCATCCTGATCGATAACCTGGCGAACCGAGCCCATATCATGGCGTCGATGCTGTAACACCAGCCAGACGGGCTCGCCTTGCCATTCACCTATCCGGAGTGCGCGCTGCCCCACAAGATCGAAATTTGCCGCCAGCCCGTGTGGTAATTCCCCATACGGCAACCATAATTTTTGTTCATGGCTGACGATCCACCAGCCACTCTCTAATTTTTCAATTATACGATCCATAGCTCTTGCACTACCTTTGCTTCACTGGCATGTTGTTAACATTATTTTTACATTCATGGCGAGCAGCCTTTATCTAACTTGCGGAGACAATCATGCTAAACCAGCTGGAAAACCTGACGGAGCGCGTTGGCGGAAGCAACAAACTGGTCGATCGCTGGCTGGATGTACGTAAGCACCTGCTCGTGGCTTACTACAACCTGGTTGGCATTAAGCCTGGCAAAGAATCGTACATGCGGCTGAATGAAAAAGCGCTGGATAATTTTTGTCAGAGCCTGGTCGATTACCTTTCCGCCGGGCACTTCAGTATTTATGAACGTATTCTCCATAAATTGGAAGGAAACGGTCAGCTTTTACATGCGGCAAAAATCTGGCCGCTGCTGGAAGATAATACGCAGCGCATTATGGATTATTACGACACCAGCCTGGAAACTGCCATCGATCACGATAATTGTCTCGAATTTCAACAAGCTCTGTCAGATATCGGCGAAGCGCTGGAAGCCCGCTTTGTGCTGGAAGACAAGCTGATTATGCTGGTGTTTGACGCGATGCACGACGGCGCCAGAGTCAAACGTCCCGCTTGAGTTCTGCGCGAGTAACAGGTAGTTTACTTCAGCCCCCTCTTCGGAGGGGCGGTTATCTTGTCGGAGTGCTAATTTTCCACAAAAGCGTTCGTGATGCGTCAAGGCGGCAAGTCGGTGAATCTCCAGGAGCTTACATAAGTAAGTGAATGGAGTGAGCGGACGAAGCCAACGAAGAGGCAGCGCGAAGGATGAAGTGGAAAAGGCTGAGACCGTTAATTCGGGATCCGCGGAACCTGATCAGGTTAATACCTGCGAAGGGAACAAGAGTAATTCTGCTTTATGCTGCTGCCTTTACGGGCGGCGCACATCCATTACTCCATCCGTCGTCTGACAAGCCACGTCCTTAATTTTTTGGAATGAGCTATGTCTACAACAACGTTAACCCGCCGCGAGCAGCGCGCTAAAGCCCAGCATTTTATCGATACGCTGGAAGGGACTGCCTTTCCCAACTCGAAACGCATCTACGTGACCGGTTCGCAGCATGATATTCGCGTACCGATGCGTGAAATTCAACTGAGCCCGACGCTCATCGGCGGCAGTAAAGACAACCCGCAGTTTGAAGAGAACGAAGCCGTACCGGTGTACGACACCTCCGGCCCGTATGGCGATCCTGAGGTGGCGATTAACGTCCAGCAGGGTCTGGCGAAACTGCGCCAGCCGTGGATTGACGCACGTAACGATAGCGAAGAATTAGACGACCGTAGCTCGGCTTACACCAAAGAACGTCTGGCCGACGATGGCCTGGACGATCTGCGTTTTACCGGCCTGCTGACGCCGAAACGCGCCAAAGCCGGACACCGCGTGACGCAACTTCATTATGCCCGCCAGGGGATCGTCACTCCCGAAATGGAGTTCATCGCCATCCGTGAAAACATGGGCCGCGAGCGCATTCGTAGTGAAGTGCTGCGCCACCAGCATCCGGGGATGAGCTTTGGCGCGCGCCTGCCGGAAAACATCACCCCGGAATTCGTGCGTGATGAAGTCGCCGCGGGCCGCGCGATTATTCCCGCCAACATCAACCACCCGGAATCCGAGCCGATGATTATCGGCCGCAACTTCCTGGTCAAAGTGAATGCCAACATCGGTAACTCGGCGGTCACCTCCTCTATCGAAGAAGAGGTGGAAAAATTGGTCTGGTCGACCCGCTGGGGCGCGGACACGGTGATGGACCTCTCCACCGGCCGCTATATCCACGAAACCCGCGAATGGATCCTGCGTAACAGCCCGGTACCGATCGGCACCGTGCCGATCTACCAGGCGCTGGAAAAGGTCAACGGGATCGCCGAAGATCTTACCTGGGAAGCGTTCCGCGACACGCTGCTGGAGCAGGCCGAACAGGGCGTCGACTACTTCACCATTCACGCGGGCGTGCTGTTGCGCTACGTGCCGATGACCGCCAAACGCCTGACCGGTATTGTCTCGCGCGGCGGTTCGATCATGGCGAAGTGGTGCCTCTCGCATCACAAAGAGAACTTCCTGTTCGAACATTTCCGCGAAATTTGTGAAATCTGCGCCGCCTACGACGTTTCCCTGTCGCTGGGCGACGGCCTGCGCCCCGGCTCCATTCAGGACGCCAACGACGAAGCGCAGTTCTCCGAGCTGCATACGCTGGGCGAGTTGACCAAAATCGCCTGGGAATACGACGTGCAGGTGATGATTGAAGGCCCGGGCCACGTGCCGATGCATATGATTCAGCGCAACATGACCGAAGAGCTGGAGAGCTGCCACGAAGCGCCGTTCTACACCTTAGGGCCGTTGACCACCGATATCGCGCCGGGCTATGACCACTTCACCTCCGGCATTGGTGCCGCGATGATCGGCTGGTTTGGCTGCGCGATGCTGTGTTATGTGACGCCGAAAGAGCACCTCGGCCTGCCGAACAAAGAAGATGTGAAGCAGGGGCTAATCACCTACAAGATTGCCGCCCACGCCGCTGACTTAGCGAAAGGCCATCCGGGCGCGCAGATCCGCGATAACGCCATGTCGAAAGCGCGCTTTGAATTCCGCTGGGAAGATCAGTTTAACCTCGCGCTCGACCCGTTCACCGCCCGTGCCTACCACGATGAAACCCTGCCACAGGAGTCCGGTAAGGTTGCCCACTTCTGTTCCATGTGCGGGCCGAAGTTCTGCTCGATGAAAATCAGCCAGGAAGTCCGCGACTACGCCGCCGCGCAAACCATTGAAGTGGGGATGGCGGATATGTCGGAAAACTTCCGCGCCAAAGGCGGCGAAATTTATCTCAAGCGGGAGGAAGCCTGATGTATCAGCCTGATTTCCCGACCGTGCCGTTCCGCCTCGGGCTTTACCCGGTGGTGGATAGCGTTGCATGGATTGAACGCCTGCTGGAGGCGGGCGTACGCACGATCCAGCTGCGTATCAAAGATAAGCGCGATGAAGAGGTGGAAGCCGACGTTATCGCCGCCATCGCACTGGGGCGTCGTTATGACGCCCGCCTGTTTATCAACGATTACTGGCGTCTGGCAATTAAGCACCGCGCTTACGGCGTGCATCTGGGCCAGGAAGACCTTGAAACCACCGACCTGAAAGCGATTCAGGCGGCGGGCTTACGCCTGGGCGTATCGACCCACGATGATATGGAAATAGACGTGGCGCTGGCCGCTAAGCCTTCTTATATCGCACTCGGCCACGTCTTCCCGACGCAAACCAAGCAGATGCCTTCCGCCCCACAGGGGCTGGCGCAGCTGGCCAGTCATATTGAACGACTGGCGGATTACCCGACCGTGGCAATTGGCGGCATCAGCCTTGAACGCGCTCCGGCGGTACTGGCGACCGGCGTCGGCAGCGTGGCTGTGGTTAGCGCCATTACCCAGGCGGCAGACTGGCGTGAAGCCACCGCGCAACTGCTGGCAATCGTGGGAGTCGGCGATGAATAACCGTGACTTTATGCGCTACAGCCGGCAAATCCTGCTCGGCGATATCGCCATTGAAGGCCAGCAAAAGCTGCTCGCGAGTCATGTGCTGATCGTGGGTTTAGGTGGGTTAGGTTCACCTGCCGCGCTGTATCTGGCGGGAGCAGGCATCGGCAAACTGACGCTGGTAGACGATGACGACATTCATCTGAGCAATTTGCAGCGCCAGATTCTATTTACCACCGATGATATCGCGCGTTCAAAATCTCAGGTTGCCCAGCAGCACCTGACACGGCTCAACCCGGATATCGAACTGGTATCACTCCAGCAGCGACTAAAAGGCGAGGCACTGCGGCATGCGGTAGCGCGTGCCGACGTGGTGCTCGACTGTACCGACAACATGGCGACCCGTCAGGAAATTAACGCCGCCTGCGTGGCACTGAATACACCATTAATTACCGCCAGCGCCGTTGGTTTTGGCGGCCAAGTGATGGTCCTCACGCCACCGTGGGAACAAGGCTGTTACCGCTGCCTGTGGCCAGATGATGTGGAGCCTGAACGCAACTGCCGTACCGCCGGTATCGTCGGACCGGTTGTTGGCGTGATGGGCACCTTACAGGCGCTGGAAGCGATTAAATTACTCAGCGGTATTGAGACGCCCAGCGGAGAGCTACGCCTGTTTGACGGTAAAACCAGCCAGTGGCGCAGCCTGGCGCTGCGTCGTGCCAGCGGCTGTCCGGTATGCGGGGGGCGACATGCAAATTCAATTCAATGACGAGCCGATGCAGTGCGCCGAAGGGCAAACCGTCAGCAGCCTGCTCGCTACGCTTAATCAGCTTAAACCGGGCGTGGCGCTAGCGCTCAATCAGCAGATCCTGCCGCGCGAGCAGTGGCAGCAGCAAATCGTGCAGGAAGGCGACCAGATCCTGCTTTTTCAGGTTATTGCAGGGGGTTGATATGTTACGTATTGCCGACAAAACGTTTGATTCACATCTGTTCACCGGTACCGGGAAGTTTGCCTCATCGCAACTGATGGTCGAGGCAATTCGCGCCTCCGGCAGCCAGTTGGTGACACTGGCGATGAAGCGCGTGGATTTACGTCAGCACAACGACGCTATCCTGGCGCCGCTGATTGAAGCGGGCGTCACGCTGCTGCCCAATACCTCCGGGGCGAAAACCGCCGAAGAGGCAATCTTCGCCGCCCAACTGGCGCGCGAAGCGCTGGGAACCCACTGGCTGAAATTAGAAATCCATCCGGACGCCCGCTGGCTGCTGCCGGATCCGATCGAAACGCTAAAAGCCGCCGAGGCGCTGGTGAAGCAGGGTTTTGTGGTGCTGCCCTACTGCGGCGCGGATCCGGTGTTGTGCAAGCGGCTGGAAGAGGTCGGCTGCGCGGCGGTGATGCCGCTCGGCGCGCCTATCGGTTCGAATCAGGGGCTGGAAACCAAAGCGATGCTGGAGATTATTATCCAGCAGTCCACCGTGCCGGTGGTGGTTGATGCGGGCATTGGAGTGCCCAGCCATGCGGCGCAGGCGCTGGAAATGGGCGCTGATGCGGTGCTGGTCAACACGGCGATTGCCGTGGCGGACGATCCGGTAATGATGGCAACCGCTTTCCGCCTGGCTGTAGAAGCGGGAGTACTGGCGCGTCAGGCGGTGCCAGGAAGCAAAAGTTCGCAGGCCAGCGCCACCAGCCCGCTCACCGGATTTCTGGAGGCGTTAGCATGAAAACCTTCACCGACCGCTGGCGGCAACTGGACTGGGACGATATTCGCCTGCGCATCAACGGTAAAACCGCCGCCGATGTGGAGCGGGCGCTGAACGCCGCGCATCTTAGCCGGGATGATTTGATGGCACTGCTCTCCCCCGCCGCCGCCGATTATCTGGAACCGATAGCGCAGCGGGCGCAAAGGCTGACCCGACAACGCTTTGGCAACACCGTCAGTTTTTACGTGCCGCTTTATCTCTCAAACCTCTGTGCCAACGACTGCACCTACTGTGGCTTCTCGATGAGCAACCGCATCAAGCGTAAGACGCTGGATGAGGTGGATATTCAAAGGGAGTGCGATGCTATCCGTAAACTGGGCTTTGAGCATCTGTTGCTGGTGACTGGCGAACATCAGGCCAAAGTAGGAATGAACTATTTTCGCCGCCATTTACCGGCTATCCGCCGTCAATTTTCATCATTACAGATGGAAGTCCAGCCCTTGTCGCAAGAAAACTATGCGGAGCTCAAAACGCTGGGGATCGATGGCGTGATGGTTTATCAGGAAACTTACCATGAGGCAATCTATGCACAGCATCACCTGAAGGGAAAGAAACAGGACTTTTTCTGGCGGCTGGAAACGCCGGATCGGTTAGGCCGGGCAGGTATCGACAAAATCGGTCTTGGCGCGCTAATTGGTCTGTCGGACAACTGGCGAGTGGATTGCTATATGGTGGCGGAGCATCTGTTGTGGATGCAGAAACAGTACTGGCAGAGCCGTTACTCCATCTCGTTTCCTCGCCTGCGGCCCTGCGCCGGAGGCGTTGAACCCGCATCGATCATGGACGAGCGGCAGTTGGTACAAACCATTTGCGCGTTTCGTTTACTGGCGCCAGAAATTGAGCTCTCGCTTTCCACCCGCGAATCGCCCTGGTTCCGTGACCATGTGATTCCTCTGGCAATCAACAACGTCAGCGCCTTCTCAAAAACCCAGCCCGGCGGCTACGCTGACGATCATCCGGAACTGGAGCAGTTTTCTCCCCACGATGCCCGTCGGCCTGAAACCGTAGCAAGCGCGTTAAGCGCGCAAGGATTGCAGCCCGTCTGGAAAGACTGGGACAGTTGGCTGGGGCGCGCTTCGCAAACGCGGTGAACCCGTATGTAAACGCATTAATATTTCACGAACGAGTACGTAATGCGAAAAACGGGAGATTGTTATCGACCTCCCGTTTTTTTATGTCCGTTCTGAACAGCACTGCGATTTTAAAGTTGGCTGTAGTAGAGAAAACTGAGCATCAAATATTTTTTCGCCGAAACTTGATAGTTTATGCCAATATTTTATGTATTCAATAGCATGATTATTGCCATTTCCACTACTGCACATGCCTCGCCCATGAACTTTGCGTAAACTGACTGGTATTCATTATAATGTTATCATGCTTAAACTCAATAAAATCGCAAAAAGAATTATAATCTTCATTTAAAGAATAATTAAAATGTTTTCTAATTCCATTACATACACCATCGGAATAGGGATCAGCATCAAATTTAGCATGCATTATTTCCAATCCAGCAAGTAAAGCCGGGTGGTTATTGCGATCAACAGCTATTATCCCGTTCTCCATAGAAGCACGGCCATCTATCCTTTCTACATGAACAGCGATTCCATCCGGAATATATATACCCCCCAATTTTTCCGTGATAATCATATCAGCATCGAGATATATACACCCACTATTTGTTGATAAATCATAACACCCAACCTTATCCGCCTCCAGGAATAACTGACCAGCCTTTAACATAGCCATATTCCTGTAAAAATCAAACCATACATGGCCTTTATCCAGTAAGTAAGATTTAATTAATGAATCATTATCCTCTTGAATATCACTCAATTCTTTTTTCAATAGCTGCAGTAAATGATAATCCCTTTTTTCTTCTGGCATGGACTCTTGCTTAGAAATATTTTCCATATAAATTTCTGATAATTTTTTATCGTACATGCTAAAGTCAATATCATTTCTATATATGACTTTTATGTTTTCATAGTCATACTCAAGTTTTGAAAAAGCATCCTTTTGTCCCGGAAAAAAATCACCATCTACAAAAATACCTATAAGACGTTCTTTTTCAATTGTTGCTGCTTTAATGATATTGTTAAGGTAGGGGTTTTTCTCTGTGTTAATTATAGGTATATCATTTTTCCCAAAGCGAGCAGGATTCCGCTCAAACCACTGGAAAAGAAGAGGGGTTTTCTCATCTAAAAAGCACAAGGGATAATCTTTTCCATTAAAACTTGTAAACTGAATGTCCCTGTCGGTAACAGTTTTAACCAATTCATTTTTTGAAAGCGCGGGAACATATCTATTTAATGGTGGGATCATAACAATTAAATGCTCCATACTTACTTCATTACATATTTTACATGATGATTATTAGCACATGTTTTTTAGCGCTGCAATCGCTGTCAGCTAAAAGATGTTAAACTAAGCATTAACCGATGGATACATAAATATCTTACTAGTGAGCAATTAAATAAATAATTTATTAACTTTATTTTTATTCCAGAAATGGCATCATATTTATAATTCCTGTAATAAGAGCAAACAAAGACCTTAATGGAATTAAATACTCCATTTAATAATTTAAAATATCCCGTGTAAACAATCAATAAAACAGGTTTATCATTTAATGTATGAACAGCAGGCATTTTATAATGGCGAGCCAATAGACTTTAATAACTTAGATTTATGGGATAAATTTAAAGTCACATTTGGACTCAATGTTACAGAAAAAATCAAACCCAATGGTAAAAAATTTCAATTTTGAGTATTGTGGATTCTCTACTTTTATTACGCCGGTTGATGGCGTTGACGGGATTTTAGCAAAGTGGTTCTCAAACAAACATAATGTGATTGTCCCAACGCCTTATACATTCGGTCAAGACCCCATTCCTGGCGTCAATCTTTATCGTAATACAAAAGCAAAATTTGTTATGGCTAACGGCGGTAATAGTCTTCCCTGTGCGATGGCAAAATATAATGAAAAAACTGGACAATTTATTCATATAACCAGTGATAGTGAGTTTTCACCAATAATGCGAGAAACAAGAGTCATGAAAAAATAATTCATTTATTCATTAAATTTATAATTACAGATAAAATCAAGAGCCAGCATGGCATTGAAAAATAAAATACGGCTTTTTTATCCGCGCTGATTTTGACTCGAAGAAGAATAAAGGTGGCGACAATAATAATAAGACAATAAATAAATATAAGTAATGATTTATGGTGAAGTATATATAACGATAGAAACAATAAAAAAGCGGACAAAACGTTTGAAATGGTTATCTTTTTTGTAAATACCAAAAGACTAAACATTAAATAGATTAATGAAATAATCGCTGGCATTTTCTTTCCTTGTAGGCAAGCGACCCGGAATTCGGTATCCAGCATGAAGCTGGTGGAGGGATAAATACCCCTCCACCATTTAACGATTACTCGTTATCAGAACCGCCCAGACCTGCGTTCAGCAGCTCTGCCAGGCTTGCAGATGCATCTTCCGCAGTGACCTGCGGTGTTGCTGGCTGCTCGCCCGCGGCGCGACGGCGCATACGATCCTGGTGGTACGCATAACCGGTACCGGCCGGAATCAGACGACCCACGATAACGTTCTCTTTCAGGCCGCGCAGTTCGTCGCGTTTACCCGCAACGGCTGCTTCGGTCAGGACACGCGTGGTCTCCTGGAACGATGCGGCAGAGATGAACGATTCGGTTGCCAGAGACGCTTTGGTGATACCCAGCAGATCGCGGGAGAAGGTAGCCCCCACTTTGCCATTCGCTTCCAGCTCGCGGTTAGCGATCTTGACGCGAGAGTATTCAACCTGTTCGCCTTCCAGGAAGTCGGAACTACCGGCGCTTTCGATGGTCGCTTTACGCAGCATCTGACGAACGATAACTTCGATGTGTTTATCGTTAATCTTAACGCCCTGCAGACGGTATACATCCTGAACTTCGTTAACAATGTAACGCGTCACAGCATGAACGCCACGCAGACGCAGAATGTCGTGCGGCGCTTCCGGACCGTCGGAAATCACATCACCACGTTCTACACGTTCCCCTTCGAACACGTTGAGCTGACGCCATTTCGGAATCATCTCTTCGTACGGGTCACTACCATCAACCGGCGTGATCACCAGACGACGTTTGCCTTTGGTTTCTTTACCGAAGGAAACGATACCTGCGATTTCAGCAAGGATTGCCGGCTCTTTCGGACGACGCGCTTCGAACAGATCCGCAACGCGCGGCAGACCACCGGTAATATCCTTGGTACCGCCGGATTCCTGCGGAATACGCGCCAGGGTGTCACCAGAACTGATCTGTACGCCATCTTCCAGCTGTACAATCGCTTTACCCGGCAGGAAGTACTGCGCAGGCATATCGGTACCCGGGATCAGAACGTCATTACCCTGAGCATCAACGATTTTCAGCGCCGGACGCAGATCTTTACCACCGGTAGTACGTTCAGCCGAATCCAGAACCACCAGCGAAGACAAACCGGTCAGTTCGTCGGTCTGACGCGTAATGGTCTGACCGTCGATCATGTCAGTGAAGCGGATGAAACCACTCACTTCGGTGATAACCGGCATGGTGTGCGGGTCCCAGTTTGCCACGGTTTCGCCGCCGGCAACCTGCTCGCCATCACCTTTCGCCATGACAGCGCCATAAGGCACTTTATAGCTCTCTTTGGTACGACCGAATTCGTCGATCAGCTTCAGTTCGGTGTTACGGGAAGTGATAACCAGTTTACCGCTGGAGTTCACAACCGACTTCACGTTGCTGAGCTTGATGCTACCTTTGTTCTTAACCTGGATGCTGGATTCAGCAGCCGCACGCGATGCCGCACCACCGATGTGGAACGTACGCATCGTCAGCTGTGTACCCGGTTCACCGATGGACTGTGCCGCGATAACGCCGATAGCTTCACCTTTGTTGATGATGTGGCCACGCGCCAGGTCACGACCATAGCAGTGCGCACATACACCAAAGTCGGTGTCGCAGGATACAACAGAACGCACTTTAACGGCGTCAACGGAGTTTGCTTCCAGCAGGTCACACCACTGTTCGTGCAGCAGCGTGTTGCGTGGAACCAGAATGTCCGCGGTACCCGGTTTCAGCACATCTTCCGCCGTCACACGACCCAGAACGCGGTCACGCAGCGGCTCTTTCACGTCGCCACCCTCGATAACCGGGGTCATCAGGATACCTTCGTGCGTACCACAGTCATCTTCGGTCACTACCAGATCCTGCGCGACGTCAACCAGACGACGGGTCAGATAACCGGAGTTCGCGGTTTTCAGTGCGGTATCCGCCAGACCTTTACGCGCACCGTGCGTGGAGATGAAGTACTGGAGTACGTTCAGACCTTCACGGAAGTTCGCGGTGATTGGCGTTTCGATGATGGAGCCATCCGGCTTCGCCATCAGACCACGCATACCTGCCAGCTGACGAATCTGTGCCGCAGAACCACGCGCACCGGAGTCGGCCATCATATAGATGCTGTTGAAGGAGACCTGCTGCTCTTCCTGGCCGTCACGGTTAATCACGGTTTCGGTTTGCAGGTTATCCATCATCGCTTTGGATACACGATCGTTCGCCGCAGCCCAGATATCGATAACTTTGTTATAGCGTTCGCCAGCGGTTACCAGACCAGACTGGAACTGCTCCTGGATCTCAGCAACTTCAGCTTCCGCCTCAGAGATGATCTCGTGTTTTTTCTCCGGGATGACCATGTCATCAATACCAACGGACGCACCTGAACGCGCTGCATAAGCAAAGCCGGTGTACATCGTCTGGTCCGCAAAAATAACGGTCGGTTTCAGGCCCAGAATACGGTAGCAAGTGTTCAGCATTTTGGAGATCGCTTTCTTGCCCAGCGCCTGGTTGACGATGGAGAAAGGCAGACCTTTCGGTACGATCATCCACAGAATGGCGCGACCAACGGTCGTGTCTTTCAGGCTGGTGTGCGCAACGAATTCGCCGTTTTCATCTTTTTCATATTCAGTGATACGCACTTTAACGCGCGCATGCAGAGAGGCCAGACCTGCGCGATAGATACGCTCAGCTTCTTTCGGGCCAGTCAGCACCATGCCTTCGCCTTTGGCGTTAACACAGTCACGGGTCATGTAGTACAGACCCAGTACCACGTCCTGAGACGGAACGATGATAGGTTCGCCGTTCGCCGGAGACAGGATGTTGTTGGTAGACATCATCAGCGCACGCGCTTCAAGCTGGGCTTCCAGCGTCAGCGGTACGTGAACAGCCATCTGGTCACCATCGAAGTCGGCGTTATATGCCGCACAAACCAGCGGGTGCAGCTGGATAGCTTTACCTTCGATCAGTACCGGTTCAAATGCCTGGATACCCAGACGGTGCAGAGTCGGCGCACGGTTCAGCAGTACCGGGTGTTCGCGGATAACTTCGTCAAGGATATCCCAAACGACAGCTTCTTCACGCTCAACCATTTTCTTCGCGGCTTTGATGGTGGTGGCAAGGCCACGCAGTTCCAGCTTGCCGTAGATGAACGGTTTGAACAGCTCCAGCGCCATTTTCTTCGGCAGACCGCACTGGTGCAGACGCAGGTATGGACCTACGGTGATTACAGAACGACCGGAGTAGTCAACACGCTTACCGAGCAGGTTCTGACGGAAACGACCCTGCTTACCTTTGATCATGTCGGCCAAAGATTTCAGAGGACGCTTGTTAGAACCGGTGATCGCACGACCGCGACGACCGTTATCCAGCAGGGCGTCAACCGCTTCCTGCAGCATACGTTTTTCGTTGCGTACGATGATGTCCGGCGCAGCCAGATCCAGCAGACGTTTCAGACGGTTGTTACGGTTAATGACGCGACGATACAGATCGTTCAGATCTGACGTGGCGAAACGACCACCATCCAGCGGAACCAGCGGACGCAGATCTGGCGGCAGAACCGGCAGAACGGTCAGGATCATCCACTCTGGCTTGTTGCCAGACTGAACGAAGGCTTCCAGCAGTTTGATACGCTTGGTCAGCTTTTTACGCTTGGTTTCGGAGTTGGTTTCGTTCAGCTCTTCGCGCAGAGTTTCACACTCTTGCTCCAGATCCATGCTCTTCAGCAGGGCCTGGATAGCTTCCGCACCCATCTTCGCGTCGAATTCGTCACCGAACTCTTCCAGCGCGTCCAGATACTGCTCTTCAGTCAGGATCTGTTGACGTTCCAGGTTGGTCATACCGCCTTCGATAACCACATAAGATTCGAAGTACAGTACGCGTTCGATATCGCGCAGCGGCATATCGAGCAGCAGACCGATACGGGACGGCAGCGATTTCAGGAACCAGATGTGAGCAGTCGGAGACGCCAGCTCGATGTGGCCCATACGCTCACGGCGTACTTTAGTCTGGGTCACTTCAACGCCGCACTTCTCACAAATAACACCACGGTGTTTCAGGCGCTTGTACTTACCGCACAGGCACTCGTAGTCTTTTACCGGCCCAAAGATACGGGCGCAGAAAAGGCCGTCACGCTCAGGTTTGAACGTACGGTAGTTGATGGTTTCCGGCTTTTTAACTTCACCGAAAGACCATGAACGGATCATGTCTGGCGAAGCCAGAGCAATTTTGATCGCATCAAACTCTTCGGTTTTAGTCTGCGCTTTCAGAAACTTTAATAAATCTTTCACGGATTTGCTCCCGTCGGAGTTAGCACAATCTGGTATCGGGTTTTACCCCGACACCAGTGACCTGTTTGAGCGAGAATTACTCGTCTTCCAGTTCGATGTTGATGCCCAGCGAGCGGATCTCTTTCAACAGAACGTTGAAGGATTCCGGCATACCCGGTTCCATCTGATGGTTGCCGTCTACGATGTTCTTATACATCTTGGTACGACCATTCACGTCATCAGACTTAACGGTGAGCATTTCCTGCAGGGTGTAGGCGGCGCCGTAAGCTTCCAGCGCCCACACTTCCATCTCCCCGAAGCGCTGACCACCGAACTGCGCCTTACCACCCAGCGGCTGCTGAGTAACCAGGCTGTAAGAACCGGTAGAACGCGCATGCATCTTGTCATCAACCAGGTGGTTCAGTTTCAGCATGTACATGTAACCGACGGTTACCGGACGTTCGAACTGTTCACCCGTACGGCCATCGAACAGGGTGATCTGACCGGATGTCGGCAGGTCGCCCAGTTTCAGCAGCTCTTTGATTTCCGCTTCTTTCGCACCGTCGAACACTGGTGTGGCAATCGGCATACCTTTGCGCAGGTTTTCTGCCAGACGCAGCACTTCATCATCGCTGAAGGTGCTCAGGTCGACTTTCTGACGAACGTCGGCGCCCAGATCGTAGGCACGCTGGATGAATTCGCGCAGTTTGGCGACTTCCTGCTGCTGTTTCAGCATGGCGTTAATCTTGTCGCCAATACCTTTCGCAGCCATACCCAGGTGGGTTTCCAGAATCTGACCGATGTTCATACGAGACGGTACGCCCAGCGGGTTCAGTACGATGTCGACCGGCGTGCCGTTTTCATCGTAAGGCATGTCTTCGATCGGGTTGATCTTAGAGATAACACCCTTGTTACCGTGACGACCTGCCATCTTATCACCCGGCTGGATACGGCGTTTAACGGCCAGATAGACCTTCACGATCTTCAGCACGCCCGGCGCCAGATCGTCGCCCTGGGTGATTTTACGGCGCTTCGCTTCAAGTTTTTTCTCGAACTCGTGTTTCAGTTCGTCATACTGCTCAGCCAGTTGTTCCAGCTGATTTTGTTTCTCTTCGTCGGTCAGACCGAGTTCCAGCCAGCGGTCGCGCGGCAGTTTGTCGAGCTTCTCAGCTTCAACGCCGCCGGACACCAGTACCGCACGGATACGGCTAAACAGGCCCGCTTCAAGGATCTGCAGTTCTTCAGACAGGTCTTTTTTCGCCTGCTTGAGCTGCATCTCTTCGATTTCCAGAGCACGTTTGTCTTTTTCTACGCCATCGCGAGTAAAGACCTGAACGTCGATAACCGTACCGGAGACACCGTTAGGTACGCGCAGAGAAGAGTCTTTAACGTCAGACGCTTTCTCACCGAAGATCGCACGCAGCAGTTTCTCTTCCGGCGTCAGCTGGGTTTCACCTTTCGGCGTCACCTTACCGACCAGAATGTCGCCGCCGGTTACTTCCGCGCCGATGTAAACGATACCGGATTCATCCAGTTTGGAGAGCGCAGCTTCACCCACGTTCGGGATGTCAGCGGTGATCTCTTCCGGCCCCAGCTTGGTGTCACGGGACACGCACGCCAGTTCCTGAATGTGGATGGTGGTGAAACGGTCTTCCTGGACAACACGCTCGGAAACGAGGATGGAGTCTTCGAAGTTGTAGCCGTTCCACGGCATGAACGCCACGCGCATGTTCTGACCGAGCGCCAGTTCACCGAGGTCGGTGGACGGACCGTCTGCCAGCACGTCGCCGCGCTCAACCGGCTCGCCCAGAGACACACATGGCATCTGGTTGATACAGGTGTTCTGGTTAGAACGGGTGTATTTGGTCAGGTTATAGATGTCGATACCTGCTTCACCCGGGTACATCTCGTCTTCGTTAACTTTGATAACGATACGGGACGCATCCACGTACTGAACAGTACCGCCACGTTTAGCTACTGCAGTAACACCGGAGTCGACGGCGACAGCACGTTCCATACCGGTACCCACCAGCGGCTTGTCAGCGCGCAGAGTCGGAACCGCCTGACGTTGCATGTTCGCACCCATCAATGCACGGTTGGCGTCATCGTGTTCCAGGAACGGGATCAGGGACGCACCGACGGAGACCACCTGCTGGGTGGAAACGTCCATGTAGTCAACCTGGTCGCGGCTGAACAAGCTGGATTCGCCTTTGCTACGGCAGGTCACCAGATCTTCTACAAAGTGGCCTTCGTCATCCAGGTTGGAGTTCGCCTGAGCGATAACGTAGTTGCCTTCTTCGATAGCAGACAGGTAATGAATTTCGTCAGTGACCACGCCATCAACCACACGACGGTACGGCGTCTCAAGGAAGCCATATTCGTTAGTCTGTGCGTACACGGACAGGGAGTTGATCAGACCGATGTTCGGACCTTCCGGCGTTTCGATTGGACATACGCGACCGTAGTGCGTCGGGTGTACGTCTCGAACTTCGAAGCCTGCGCGTTCGCGGGTCAGACCGCCTGGGCCGAGTGCGGAGATACGACGTTTGTGCGTAATCTCAGACAGCGGGTTGTTCTGGTCCATAAACTGAGACAGCTGGCTGGAACCAAAGAACTCTTTCACTGCGGCGGAAATCGGCTTGGCGTTGATCATATCCTGAGGCATCAGGGTATCCAGATCGCCCAGAGACAGACGCTCTTTCACCGCACGCTCTACACGCACCAGGCCAACGCGGAACTGGTTTTCCGCCATTTCGCCGACGGAACGGATACGACGGTTGCCGAGGTGGTCGATATCATCCACTTCGCCTTTACCGTTACGGATATCGATGAGCTTCTTCATGACATCAATGATGTCGTCTTTGCTCAGGATACCGGAACCTTCGATTTCGTCGCGCAGCAGAGAACGGTTGAACTTCATACGACCCACCGCAGACAGGTCATAGCGGTCTTCGGAGAAGAACAGGTTCTCGAACAGGCTTTCAGCCGCTTCACGAGTCGGCGGCTCACCAGGGCGCATCATGCGGTAGATTTCTACCAGCGCGCTCAGACGATCGTTAGTTGGGTCGACGCGTACCGTTTCAGAAATGTACGGGCCGTGGTCCAGATCGTTGGTAAACAGCGTTTCGATACGTTTGTGGCCGGACTGGCTCAGCTTAGCCAGCAGATCCAGGCTCAGCTCCATGTTCGCCGCGCAGATCAGCTCGCCAGTGGATTCGTCAACGTAGTCTTTAGAGACGACTTTACCTGCGATGTACTCAACCGGAACTTCGATATGCTTGATATCGTCTTTTTCCAGCTGACGGATGTGACGCGCGGTAATGCGACGGCCTTTTTCAACGTACACTTTGCCGTTAGCTTCGATATCGAACGACGCGGTTTCGCCGCGCAGACGTTCTGGAATCAGCTCCATCTGCAGCTTGTTGTCGCGAATTTCGAAGACGACTTTCTCAAAGAACAAGTCAAGGATCTGCTCAGTGGTGTAGTTCAGCGCACGCAGGATGATGGTCGCAGGCAGTTTACGGCGACGGTCGATACGTACGAACAGGTTGTCCTTCGGATCGAATTCGAAGTCCAGCCAGGAACCACGGTAAGGAATGATGCGCGCGTTATACAGCACTTTACCCGAAGAGTGGGTTTTACCTTTGTCGGAGTCAAAGAAGACGCCAGGACTACGGTGCAGCTGAGAAACGATAACACGCTCAGTACCGTTGATAACAAAGGTACCGTTGTCGGTCATGAGCGGAATTTCGCCCATGTAGACTTCTTGTTCTTTAATGTCTTTTACGGTGCCTTCCGGCGCTTCGCGCTCGTAGATCACCAGACGCAGTTTTACGCGCAGCGGTGCGGAATAGGTCACGCCACGGATCTGACATTCCTGAACGTCAAACACCGGTTCGCCAAGGCGGTAGCTGACGTACTGCAGCTCGGAATTACCGCTGTAGCTCTGAATCGGGAACACGGAACGGAAGGCTGCTTCCAGGCCGTACTGCCCTTCAGGATCTTGCTCGATAAACTTCTGAAACGAGTCAAGCTGGATAGAAAGGAGATAAGGTACATCCAGAACTTGTGGACGTTTACCAAAATCCTTACGAATACGTTTTTTCTCGGTATAGGAGTAAACCATAGGGTTCCTCAGCTCGCTGACAAGTCGACCCATCTGTCCTGCGGGGGACAGTTTGTGCAACACTATTTTGTTGACCGGAAAATGGATACTTTCCGCAATGCCTGTTGCTATCACGCTTAAACCATTTCATTGCGATTTACACAGAACGTACGCTCTGTCGCAGTATATTAAGTCGTCGATAGAAACAAGCATTGAAAGGCACAGCAGTAGTCAAACAGTGTGAAACGCTACTGGCGCCTTACAGCGCAAAAAGGCTGGTGACTAAAAAGTCACCAGCCATCAGCCTGATTTCTCAGGCTGCAACCGGAAGGGTTGGCTTATTTAACTTCAACTTCAGCGCCAGCTTCTTCCAGAGATTTTTTCAGTGCTTCAGCGTCATCTTTGCTCACGCCTTCTTTCAGAGCGGCCGGAGCAGATTCTACCAGGTCTTTAGCTTCTTTCAGACCCAGGCCAGTTGCGCCACGTACTGCTTTGATAACAGCAACTTTGTTAGCGCCAGCAGCTTTCAGAATTACGTCGAATTCAGTTTTTTCTTCAGCAGCTTCAGCCGGGCCAGCAGCTACAGCTACAGCAGCAGCAGCGGAAACACCGAATTTTTCTTCCATTGCAGAAATCAGTTCTACAACGTCCATTACGGACATAGCGGATACTGCTTCAATGATTTGATCTTTAGTGATAGACATTTAAATTGTTCCTGAATATCAGAATAAGTTTATACGTAAGCAAATGCTTGATAAAGACAACTGCGATTACGCAGCTTCTTTTGCATCGCGTACAGCAGCCAGTGTGCGAACCAGTTTGCCAGCCGAAGCTTCTTTCATGGTTGCCATCAGGCGTGCAATTGCTTCTTCGTAGGTCGGCAGAGTTGCCAGGCGGTCGATCTGAGACGCCGGGATCAGCTCACCTTCAAAGGCTGCAGCTTTGACCTCAAATTTTGCATTCGCTTTCGCGAACTCTTTGAACAGACGAGCAGCAGCGCCCGGGTGTTCCATAGAGTATGCAATCAGGGTCGGACCAACAAACGTGTCTTTCAGGCACTCGAACTGAGTACCTTCAACGACGCGGCGCAGCAGGGTGTTACGAACAACACGCATGTATACGCCAGCTTCACGACCTGCTTTACGCAGTTCAGTCATTTTATCTACAGTTACGCCACGGGAATCCGCAACTACTGCAGACAGCGCGCCTTTGGCTACTTCGCTGACTTCAGCAACAATCGCTTGTTTGTCTTGAAGATTTAAAGCCATTAGCTTTGCTCCTGGATGTTTGCCGGAACTCATGTTCCGGAACTCACTTCACTCATCTCAACGAGAAGAGCGTCTTAATACGGTGAGCAGAAACAAGCCAGAGTATCAAAAATAATCTTAGCGTTCTGTCACCGTCTACGCAGGGGATTAAGCCTCTTGCGAGACGCCTGCGGTCTTCGACGGAGGCCTGGATAGGCCAGGCTCCAACGAACAAATCTTGTCTATCCGTCGCTATTCAGCTTGTGGCGGCGTTGGCTTCCTTCGTTCGCACCAGTCACATAGTTAGCTATGCTCCTGGCGACTCACTCACTTGCCGCCTTGCCACAACCCGAATATCTCGGATATACGTCTGCAATTAGCAGAATACGTGGGGGTAAGATTGTAGACAAAATCACCGCCCACGTAAAGACTAATCTTAGTTCGCAGATGCGCTCAGACCAGCCTGATCAACGGCAACGCCAGCACCCATGGTGGTGGAGATGCTAACTTTCTTGATGTACACGCCTTTCGCCTGGCTCGGTTTTGCTTTTTTCAGCGCAACCAGCAGAGCTTCCAGGTTTTCTTTCAGTTTGTCAGCGTCAAAGTCCACTTTACCGATGGTGGTGTGGATGATGCCGTTTTTGTCGTTACGGTAACGAACCTGACCTGCTTTAGCGTTCTTAACCGCTTCAGCAACGTTCGGAGTTACGGTACCGACTTTCGGGTTTGGCATCAGGCCGCGCGGACCCAGAACCTGGCCCAGCTGGCCAACAACGCGCATTGCATCCGGGGATGCGATAACAACGTCGAAGTTCATTTCGCCTTTCTTGATCTGGTCAGCCAGATCTTCCATACCTACCAGCTCAGCGCCAGCAGCTTTAGCTGCTTCAGCGTTCGGGCCCTGGGTAAATACGGCAACGCGAACAGAACGGCCAGTACCGTGCGGCAGTACAGTCGCGCCACGAACGTTCTGGTCAGATTTACGAGCGTCGATGCCGAGGTTAACGGCAACGTCAACGCTTTCGTTGAATTTAGCAGTGGCCAGCTCTTTCAGCAGGGCAATAGCTTCGTTGATGTCGTACTGTTTGGTCGCATCAACTTTTTCACGGATCACGCGCATACGCTTGGTCAGTTTAGCCATTTCTTAGTCCTCCACTACCAGGCCCATGGAACGTGCAGTACCTTCGATGGAGCGAGTCATCGCTTCAATGTCGGCACCGGTCATGTCGGCAGCTTTGGTCTGCGCGATTTCCTGCAGCTGAGCGCGGGAAATTTTACCTACTTTGTCTTTGTTCGGCTTGCCGGAACCAGACTTGATACCAGCCGCTTTTTTCAGCAGAACAGCTGCCGGAGGCGTTTTGGTAACGAAGGTGAAAGAACGGTCAGCGTAAACGGTAATAACAACCGGAATCGGCAGACCTTTTTCGATGGAATCCGTTTTTGCGTTGAACGCTTTGCAGAATTCCATGATGTTCACACCCTGCTGACCCAGTGCTGGACCAACCGGCGGACTCGGGTTCGCCATACCAGCTGCAACCTGCAGCTTGACGTAGGCTTGTACTTTCTTAGCCATTCTAAATTCCTCGAATTGGGTAGTATCGCTTCAAAGAAGCTCCCCGTGATAAATATCGCTTTATGGGCATAAGGCCCATAAAAACAAAAGGCGCGAAATTGTATGTCAATTTCGCGCCCTATGCAACGATTAGATCGCTGCTTTTTTGATCGCAGCCTTACGCTTTCTCAACCTGGCTGAAGTCCAGCTCTACCGGGGTCGCACGACCGAAGATAGAAACAGACACTTTCAGGCGAGACTTCTCATAATCAACTTCTTCGACAACGCCGTTAAAGTCTGCGAACGGACCGTCGTTAACACGAACCATTTCACCCGGTTCAAACAGAGTTTTCGGCCGCGGCTTATCGCCAACCTGCTGCAGGCGGTTCATGATCGCATCGACTTCTTTGTCGCTGATCGGCGCCGGACGGTCAGAGGTACCGCCGATAAAGCCCATCACACGCGGCACGCTGCGCACCAGGTGCCAGCTTGCGTCGTTCATGACCATCTGGACCAGAACGTAACCCGGGAAGAATTTGCGTTCGCTTTTGCGACGCTGGCCGCCACGGATCTCAACGACTTCTTCAGTCGGCACCATGACTTCGCCAAACAGCTCTTCCATATTGTGTAATTTGATATGCTCGCGCAGCGATGTGGCTACGCGGCCTTCAAAACCGGAAAACGCCTGAACGACGTACCAGCGCTTTTTAGGTGCTTCAGACATCTCAGAACCTCAGGCCAGTGATAAAGGATACCAGGCGAACCAGAATACCATCCAGTCCCCACAGGATCAGTGACATAACTGCGGTAACCGCAGCGACGATCAGCGTGGTGTGCAGCGTTTCCTGGCGAGTCGGCCAAATGACCTTACGGACTTCGGTTCTCGCTTCACGGGCAAAAGCAACGGTTGCTTTACCTTTTGTCGTCAACAGCGCGACACCACCCGCTGCAGCAATCAGAATTACTACGGCCAGCGCACGCAGCGGCAGCATCATGTCGCGATAGAGGTAGTTGCCGACGATTGCGACGATCAGCAATATGGCAACAACTATCCACTTCATCGCTTCCAGGCCGCGCCCGCTCCCTTGAGCTTCGGTATTCGCACTCATAAACCAACCTGTCAGAAGTATTCTACAAACATTTTCACCCCGCAATCGCGAGGCAATCCAAATCGAAACGCTTATTCGCCTTTCGGATTATACGCCCTCTACAGAGCCTGTCTCAGCAATGATTATGACAAATAAAATCACTGATGAGCCAGGTTCTGGTGTGAAAGCGTGCAAAAAGGGCATCAAATGATGCCCTTTTATTGCGCATTGCGTCAAATGTTATCAGCGATTAGCCGAGAACTTTAGCAACAACGCCCGCGCCAACGGTACGGCCGCCTTCACGGATTGCGAAACGCAGACCGTCGTCCATCGCGATCGGGTGGATCAGGGTAACAACCATTTTGATG
>NZ_SNMT01000032.1:0-33171 GCF_013350575.1 Salmonella sp. SG203 | reverse complement strand
GTGTATGCGCCGGTCGCTTATTCACGGGCTATGAACCCCTGGAGGTATCAGGCTGCATACACCTTGCCAAATCTAACCATGGATATTTTAAACAAATTTTAAGATACAAGGAGGCAGTGGAATCATGCAAATCTGTAATGACGTGGAAAAGAGCGATTGAGTCCGGACAAGACTCCGTACGGGTCGTTTTTGGTACGAAAGGAGGACGGCCCCGTAATACCGTTATTGTGAACAGAGATGCTGTACGACGTGCAATAAACTATGCTGAGAGTGTAATGAAGGAAAATAATGGTAAACTGATTGACCGTCCGGATATCAGAAAAGCGCTCGATACCTACCGTTATCACGTCCGTCGCGCTGGACTGACTGGAGAAAAAGCGCCTCACAGTATGCGCTATCATTTTTCTCAGGAGGCAAGGGCATTTTATGAGAATAAAGGATATTCTGAACGTGAGATATATGCACAGGTGTCAATGGATTTGGGGCACGGAGACGGAAGGGGAAGATATGTGAAGCAGGTTTATTTCAGGAGCGATCATGATGAATAATATCTTTTCAACAGGGTGTGTTACAGCTTAGTATACATGGAAATGCTGGGGTTTATTCTGGGGGAAAGTTCGGAATCAGACAGGGGTGATGACACTGTCTGATATTTTTTTTGTGTGAAAATTCTCTGAATGAACAGGATATCTGTGAAATTGATATGTCGTTATCTTCTGGGGAAGGGATGACGATGTCTTTTTATCCATAAAGGTAGAGTTCATATAGTCTGGCGTGCGATGCTGTATGTTAATATACCTGAAATGAGCAGTGAGTTGAGGTCGTGGAATATAATTCTTGCAGAGCGTTTAATGTCAGTGTAATAGTGAAGAGACGGTTCGGTGATTTATTTGATAAGAGCATGGCTTTAATTATCCGTAAACAATATTACGTACTACATCCGCCGCTGTGCTCATAGGAGAATACAGTGACGGTTTTTTGGGGCATGAGTGTTTACAAAGCGGGTCATGTACATGTGATTTTTTTAGTTCCGGAACAGGTACTGCCGGACAATGAGCTGACGTTTCCCCTGTTCGCCCCCATGGATCCGTATCCTGTCATCCTGAAATCTGTGACAACAGTTTGCGGGAATAATTTGGAGGCAGCTGCGATTTTTCTGTCGTACAAAAAAACATCATTCTATGTATTGAATTCTTCCCTGCGGTCTGATTAAGATGAGTACGCTAACCCGTTGTCCACGAGACAACAGCCAATGCTTCGTGTGCGAGAGTACACAGTGATCTGAGAGAAGCGCCTTAGGGTGATCACAAGCCAAAGTCATATCGGGTCTGAGACTGACGCCCTCGGGCGACCCAAGCCAATGCTACCGAAGCCTGAAAGGTGGCGTCTTTGGATGGTACGTCTGTTAACCCCTGGAAACAGACATTGCGGCAGGAATTTCTGTTGTAACGGGGGCGTAGTATTACATTACTGAAGCATTGTGACTTCAGGCGCTTTTTGACTCTTACGCCTTTGCAGGGAAACTTTTTTCCTGCAACCAGTGAATGTTTTTTCCGTTTTTTTCCGGAGAAAATCACGCAACTTGCCTCTTTATTGAGCGGAGCCTTATATCGGCTGCTGCCTCATGAAACATGCACGTCGGGTGAATGGATAGCCAGTCACCTCGGGTACCTCAGCGTCTGTGCTGAGATACGCGGATGATTATGGTCTATTCCGGGCCTTTGTCAGCGTGCAGCTTATACCGTCCTGACCATTTCTTATGAACCGGTCATTGACTGCGGCACATCATCAGGACTACCAGATGGCGCATCTGCGTAATATCCGGGAAACAGCCTGACTGTTCATATCACTTACATTGCCTGCGGGAGAAAATACTTCCGTCACGGAATGGTGTTTTCTCCTTTTGATTTCAGATGAAGGAGAAAGCCCATGACTTTTTTGTTTAATGTGATTTTTCGGTTTTTACATATGCTGATGTTGCTGTTGCCGCTACAAAGTGCAGTCAAACCGTGGTTGCGTCAGATGGCGGAAGATGTACTTCTGATGAAGCGCGTGGCCGCCGATGTTCAGCTGGCTGGTGAGGTCTTCAGGCAGAAGTCACGTGGCGCCAGTGGACAAATACCCGGTGCGGACTTGTTTGTTGAGCACACGCTGTTTTATGCCGCACATCGCCTGGGATGGGGGTTTTTTAATGGTCTCCAGTCCCGCTGGCCAGAGTGGATTATTCACCGTCTGGAGTATCGGGGCGCGACTTTAGGACAAGAGTTCTGGTGCGAAGGACGCAGTAGCGGTTTCCGGGACGCTTATGACGAAAGCAAAATGACGCCATCTTCTGAAGAAGTCTGCATAGTTATTGCTGACCGGTGAACCTCAGATAGCCTGTTGGAACCGCCGGCGATTAACAAACCCTGCGGGAAAAATTCCTTCCGGGCAGTTCTGGCATTAAATCATTTGATCATCCGGAGGGATAGCTTCCTCCGGGGGAGTTATCCCTCCGGGCTTTTCGGAGAGATAACATGCTCACGATGATGACACTGAATACCGCAACAGAGGCCTTTTGCTGGTTATGTCTGCTTGAGAGTGAACTGCTGAGTATACGGGCGTTTCAGAATGCTGGTCTTTACCCGCTGTACGATGAGTATGATGAAGAACCGACTTTTGAATGTTCAGTTTATAACAGCGGCATTGCCTGCGGTGAATTTCTGGAAGGTCTGGAGGCGGGTACCATTACGCCCCTGACAGCAGCCGGAAAGGAGCTGCTGGATGCACTGAACCACACAGGGCAGACGTTATGTGCCCCGGTCTGGGAGCAGTCAGTGAAACAGGGATTATATGATGCTCGGGCTAATCGGGCTATTTATGAGGCCGGCGCGGATGGCTGGATATACAGCTGACCGACAACGGATCTGCTGAGACGCATGTTCCGGAAAGGGTATTTCCATTTCTTCAGGCATCGAATGCATCCGACCGGGGGCGTTAACTATCGCATCAGGCTCCCTGCCAGCCCGCAGTTTGATTCAGCAGCGCTGACAATGAGCTTTACATCCTGAAACAACGGTCGGGAGCATAACCGGCCATACGCCGTGAGCAATCACCGGCGATATTTTAACCTGATATTCCGTGCATTCATCTGGTGACAGCACGGAACATCCATGACACGGCGTTACCCTGCCGTGTCATGGCCGGGGTACGCCTGTAATACCGAGGAGTTTCCCGTGAAAAAACAAAGAAAAAGCGCTGCCGGACAGGCGGCGCACGCTGATGTTTACCAGATTGTGACAGACCGTATTATTGCTGCACTTGAACAGGGTACTGCGCCGTGGCGCAGGCCGTGGCGCTGTGTGGACACAGGTGATCCCGGTGGATTACCGTCGAATGCCCTGACCGGTCGCTGCTACAGCGGCGTGAATGTGCTGTTGCTGTGGCTGGCGGCTGAAGAGGGCGGCTACACCAGTGACCGCTGGCTGACGTACCGCCAGGCGCAGGAAGCCGGCGGGCAGGTTCGAAAAGGGGAGAGCTGCAGTCTCGCAGTTATCTACAAAGACTGGACGAAACCCGCTGAGGATGAGCACGGTAACAGGCTGTACGATACCGATGGCCGTCTGCTGACGGAGACGGTGCCCATGTTGCGCCAGTTACATCTCTTTAACGTGGCACAGTGTGACGGATTACCGGAGCACATGCAGCCCCCGCAAGCTGATGACGATACAAAACGGCCGGTGGAGGATTACGCCGTGCTTTCCCCTGAACGTCTGGCCGATGTACAGAGAATGCTGGAGGCTACCGGTGTACAGACGGAAGCACGTTATCAGAACCTGGCGTACTATCGCCCGGCGACGGACACCATCGTCATGCCTCTGACGTCGCAGTTTGACTCAGAGGCTGACTACTGGTCCACGCTGTTACATGAGATGGTGCACAGCACCGGACACCGTAATCGGCTTGACCGGGAAGGTATCACCTCATCGTCCCGAAAACGGGGCGATATGGTGTACGCCTTTGAAGAGTTGATTGCTGAAACCGGCAGCGCGTACCTGTGTACGCAACTGGGGATATACGGCGAGGTACAGCATGAGAGCTATATCGACAGCTGGCTGCGGGTACTACGGTCTGACAAAAAAGCGCTGTTCCGCGCCTGCAGCAGGGCAAGAGAGGCGACGGAATATCTTCTGGCGCCGCTGAGTATCTGTTCAGCGGCATGATTTAACGTTAACCCGTGCGGGGAATCCCGTCGGGGCTCCCGCACACTCAGTGCAGGGAGGATTTTATACATTTCTGCCCGGCGTCCGCCGGGCTGTTATCCACTTTACGGGGCTGTGCCCCGCCAGGGGCAGGCTCCCGTTTTTCCAGACAGGAGGATCATGTCCGGTATTCACCCATTTCCGGCCCGGGGACGACACCGTGGCCGTCACGCCACCCGTACGGATATCTGCGAGGACGTCCGTGCCGGTGATCCACTGACCCCGCAACAGGAAGAGCGTATCCGCCAGCTGGTCCGGGAGGAGTGTTACTTTCGCGACCGTGAAGCGCTGATAAAGCTGACCGCCATGACTCTGCTGCTGAAACTGGCAGGCACTCTCATGCTGGGGCTTCTGTTGCTGGCTTTCCGTTTTCTGTAAGCGGAACTGACTGAGGAGAAAATGATGTATCTGAAAGTCCTGAAATTTCTGGCGAGAAATCTGTGGTATCTGGTCCGCTGGCTGGGACTGGCTTTGTACAACGGACTGTCGGCGCTGTACCGACGAAGACAGTCCAGAATGACTGTGCTGCGGCCGCGAACGGTCTATGCCGGGCGCTGGTTACTGGCAGATGACCCGCAGTTCTGTGGGCGCGCCATTGTGGTGAAACAGGCGGAAAACCTTCGTTCAGGCGTTGAGCTGCTGTATTTCGGTGAGGAAAGCGCTGACCCGTATTTCGGGGAGCGTTACTTTACAGACCACGGCGAGGCCACCCGGTCGGCGGAGCAAATGCTGCTGCGTTTTCTGGGGGGACGTTATCGTCGCCGTCATTCGCGGACATCATCCCCGGCAGTGACGCTGCCGGCTGTGGTGAACGGGGTGAATGACGGTCATGTGTCCGGTCCCGGGAGGGAAGCGGCGTGATGAATGCCTCTGCATTTTTGACGGACCCGCTGCCTGCGGTGGTGATTGGCGACGATGTCTGGCAACAGATGGTGTGTTATTCACCGGATCCGGGCTGTGAAACGGAGCGGCTGCAGCGGCTGATTTATCATGCTGCGAAAGCACTGACGGAAGCCCGGAAGTGCGATAACACCGTAACCTTTGGATACTTCTGTCTGCCGCCGGACGGTAGTCCGGACACGCCACTGTGGCGAAACCTGCAGGTGACACGCGGGGAGGACCGGATAATGGTGTCGCTGGTGCGTTAACCCATCATTTTTATCACTGACCCTGGCGGGGAAACCCGCGAGGGGGACTCCGCCGCTTTTTACAGCAAGGAGTTCTGAATGAGTTCAATGACAACTGAAGTGAAAGCTGCGGCTTCTGTTATCCCGATGGTGGTGACGGAGCCGGTGAAAGAGCCCGAAGTGTTTCAGCGCACCCGCAGTGAGTTTAACCGGTGGCTGCAGGCGCAGTTTGACAACCACTACCACACCATGCGTAACGGGGGATACCGGAGTTTTCTCGCCCGTAATCACCCGGCCGAGCTGGAACGTTACGATGCGGCCTGTGAAGCCATGCGGAGGGAAGAATTTACCCGCTTTGCGGAACTGCAGACGCTGGGGCTGTACCTGCATCTGCAGGTACAGCAGAAGGAGGCGTATTTCCGCCGGGTGCGTAACCGGCTGCTGGCAGCGATGGCGGTGACCGGTGTGGTGACGGGCGTGGTGCTGTACGGGTATTTTCATCCGGAACAGGCGCTGCAGGCCGGCCATGAACTGCTGGCGCTGCCGGGAAAACTGGCAGCACTGGCCGGCAGGCTGCTGAACTGACAATACTGACTGGCGGCTGATATCCGGCCGTTCAGTTCCCGCAGGGAGAGCCTTCCCTGTGGGGAGTGCTCTCCCTTTTTTATTTCCGTAAAGGAGAGCGCGATGCAGAAATACACACCTGATGAGATCGCCCGGTTTGTTGCCGGGCGGCTTCTTGACAACAACGGGACAACCGGTCTTCCCTGGCAGGAACATCCGGCGGCTGTCCCGGAGCATGCCCTGACCGGGCAGTCGTTTACCGGCATTAACGTCCTGCTGTTGTGGCAGGCCGCGAAGCGGTATTCGCTGAACAGCAACCGCTGGTTGACCGGGGATGACCTCCGTCAGGCTGGCGGGACGGTTATACCCGGGCAAAAACCGGTGACGCTGGTGCGCTACCGGCCGGCACTGTCCCTGATGAAGGTGATTAACCTGGCGCAGTGCGAGGGACTCCCCGACGCACTGCAGCCGGGGTGGCCCTTACCTCCGCAGCCGGCGGTGAACCGTGGTGTCATTTCGTCCCTGGTGACCGCCAGCGGGATCCCGGTGGTGTTCCGTGAGGGCACCAGACCGGTATACCGGCCGTTACATGACCGTATAGAACTGCCGACAGTGAACTGTGGTGGTAGTGGCGAAAGCTGCATAACGTACGGGGATGAGATGCTCCGTCTTCTGGTACAGGCCTCCGGTCACCCGCAACGGCTTAACCGGTACGGACTGACGGTCGACGAACGCACTGACAGTGTGTATGAGGCGCTGGTCACGGATATCGGGACGGCGTTCCTTGCCGCCCGTCTGGGGCTGCCGGACAACCGGAGGCCGCAACATGACGGACTGCCAGCCGGTAACAATCTGGCGGCTGACCCCTGGCGGCTGTTCCGCGCCGCAGATGACGCCCGCAGGGCGGCAGAATGGCTTCTGGCCCGAAGACCCGTGATGGGGGAGGTGGACACCTGGCTGAAGATGGCCACGTTTCTTCTGTCTCATCATTACGGCCTGGTGCCGGAAGAAACTTTGCTGACCAGCCCGGCACTGGCGCAACGGCATGTCGACAGCGGTATTACGCCGCTGATGGCCGTCAACGCGCTGGCCCGGATTTACGGGTGGGAAAGAACAGACCTGGTTCAGCAGGCACTGTTTACGGATGAACTCAGTCCGGACAGTGAACTGCTGGCGCTGGTGGAGACCCGGCCTGAACTGCTGTGCTGTCTGCGACAGAGTGAGGAGGTCAGTTCTGCAGCTGGCGTTGCAGTGACCGCAACTTCTGCACTGCCGTTATTGCCGCCACCGGTGGCAGAGGAGGGCGGAGAAGCGGCCAACGATGATGGCCCGGATGAGCCGGACGACAATGTGGTGGCCCTGCCGTGGGCCGCCCGCCGGGGAAAGACGAACCCGCATATACAGGAGTTTGTCAGCGTGTTTAACAGGATAGCCCCGCATGAAAACCGCTGGCAGGTGTTCAGTGATTTTGCACATATGGCGGCGGTCGCGTTGTATAACGCCATACACCGTGACCCGACGGTTGAGGCGGATTACCTGCGCAGGGTTAAACGCTATTCGAAAGAGGATGCTGTACAGATGTCTGGTCTGCTGGCTGCGGTCACTGACGGGCTGGAATTCAGCCCGACAGATTTCCTGGGCCAGTTGCTGATGACGCTGGAGCTGGGAAACCAGTATCTGGGACAGTACTTCACGCCCTACAGCGTGAGCTACATGATGGCCAGAATGAACATGGCGGACAGACTGCCGGAACTGGAGGATGGCAGCAGGGAGTATATTACAGTCTGTGACCCGGCCTGCGGCGCGGGAGGTATGATTGTGGCAACAGCGGAAGCCATGCTGGAAGCGGGTTATAACCCCCAGAAGCAGATGCTTGCTTTCTGCACGGATATTGATCCGCTGGCGGCGATGCTGTGCTACATCCAGCTGACGTTGATGCATATTCCTGCGGTGGTTTCAATCGGTAACAGTCTGACGATGGAGATGACGCGGGAGATGGCGACGCCGGCATACCGGCTGGGTCTCTGGGATCTGAAGCTGCACCGGCAACAGTCTGAACATGAACGCAGGCAACAGGCGGCGTGACACCGGAAGGTAACGCTGTTTTTAACTCACCCGACAGGGGTTTTCCCCTGCGGGGAACTCCTGTCTTTTACCAGGAGGAATAACGAACATGCCGGAGAGTATTTATATCCAGCGGCAGTTTATGACGTTTCTGGGTCTTGAGGTTTATGCGGAGGAAATTTTCTTTCGGGTGGACGACAGGGACACCGATTATGTTAACACCGATATGGTACTGGATCGTGACCGTCTGCTGGCGGTGATGCGCTTCCTGCTCGATGAGGTGACGGAGCAGAACCCGCAACAGCGGGAGAAATGCCGCCATGCCGAGCAGATCCTGACACTGTGGATCCGCGGCCTGGATGCGCTGGCGCAGACAATGAACGAGATGGCGCTTCTGCCCCGGACGGTGTCAGAGTTCAGCGGGCGGGTGGATCGGTTATTACCCGGTGAACCACAGGCGCTGCTGTCCCTGCCGGATGAGGCATTTTTGCGCCTGACTGCACAGGGGCATCTGATGTCCGGTGAGCAGATGAGCCGGCAGAATCTGGAGGCAACCCTGCCGTACTGGGACCGTTTCGTGACCCTGATATCAGCCCGTCTTGCCGCAGCGTGTGACTACTGCCTGCTGCAACTGAGCAGACTGTACCGGAATCTGAACACGGAACCCCGGCAATTAAGGTGCTTTACGCTGCCTTTTGGCCGGCTGGAGCTGCATATGCAGCCGCGGGATATGAGCGGTTGTGAACACATTCTGGAGTATGACGATGCTTCGATCGCGGATTACCTGGAGGAAGTGATGGCCGGCAGACTGACGCCAGTTCGCATGGAGGCCAGAGTGATTTACCGCAATGACGCTGAAGTGTGTGTTTTCCGGAGAAATGCAGACGTTATCGATGTAAGACATCCGCACGTCAGTGACTGGCGGGAGCCGGTCACGGAAGCGCTCGACTGGATACGACGTGAACGTACATCGCTGGTTCAGACGGTAACGCGCAGGCCGGTACTGAAACTGGCGGCCTGACGGCACTGAAACAGCAGTAAACCCGAGCAGGGGAGACTTCCCCTGCGGGAGGCTCCCCTTTTTTATTCTTCAACAGGGGGAGTTTCCCGATGATTTATGACTGGTATATACAGCAGCAGGCAGAAGCGGCATACGGTCTGGCGCTGGACGATGAGGATTTCAGCTGGCAGTTCCGGGGCGTTGCATCTGACCACGTTAACACCTTTATGCTGTTTGAACGTGAAAAAATGCTTGCGGTGATGGAAACCATGCTGGGTTCACTGGAATGTGATGAGGTGACGGTTACCCGCTGCCGGCAGGTACTGACGCTCTGGATAACCGGGCTGGATGCACTGGCCCGTGAACGTAACAGCAGTGAGCTGCTGCCGAGGGTACACCCCCACAGCAGCGGACAGACCGATCAGTTGCTGAGTGGTGATATCCGGCCGCTGCAGCAGTGCAGCGAGGAGGAATATTTTCGCCTGACCGGGCAGACAGATTTGCCGGAAAACCAGCGAATACCGCAGAAGACCTTTAATGCCACGGAGAAATACTGGCAGCGGTTTGAGGCCTGGCTGGGACGCCAGTTGCGGGAGACAACGGAACGCTGCTTCCGGCAACTGAGCCGATTTGTGGAAAACTGTAACTTCGAACCGCGTGTACTCCGGGAGTACAGGGGAGAATACGGGGTCATCAAAGTTGGCGTCATGCCACAGGATATCGGTGCCATAGATGTGCTGGAGTTCGATCCGGATTACATTGTCTCCTGGGTGGATAAAGTGGCGGACGGCGTGTTCACACCGGTGCAGTTTGTGGCGAATGTGTTCTACAGGAACGGCGTGCAGATGGCGTCGTTCCGGGGAGATACGGAGGTGGAGGATATCATCCATCTGACAGCGAAGGACTATGGGGATGTCGTGGGACAGGCGGTTGAGTGGGTGCGGGAACAGTTTGACGAACCCGCAGCAGTCGACCGGCCCATTGCGCAATTACCGCGTCTGGCTGCATAACATGACTGAAAAACATAAAATCTGACGGGGGAGCCCGTCAGATTTTTTTATTGTTCAGCTTTCATCAGCATCGCGGGTAGTTGATTTTTTTCTTCTGCAGGCATTAACCTGTTTACCCCATAAGTTTCCGGGTATGAATATTTTCACTGCCGGATGATTCAGGCCATAACCCCGGTCGGTATACCTTTTATTATTCATCTGGTTCATTTTTCGAACGATCAGGGGCACCATGTGGTGCCCCTTTGTTATATTCAGGCTAAGAAATTTTTTCCCAGACTCAGATGTTAAGTGGTTGTCAGGGAGCAACCGTATAGAAGTACCCTGTGGCTTTGTATGAACCAGCCTTCAAGGCCCGGTAACCGACTCCCAGGTAGACAGTTTCGCCAGCTGTACCACACACAAACCCTGAACCAGAAACGTTATCTGCCAGTCTGGGGGCTGTATCGGTCATCGATAATTGCACGCCTGCTGTATTCCCGGCCCCCACCGCCAGTTCCGGAGTCCATATGCTACCCGAAGTGCATACCCAATTTCCGGCAACCGGAATTACGTCCCAGGCTGCGATTAACCCGGAATTTCCGGCCGCTGGCAATACGACCGGGTGTACTCTCACTGTAGACGCGACGGCAGGTGCAGTAACTGCAGCGTCTGTGGGGTCCGTATTTTGTAGTACTCTTTTGGCTACTGCCGGTTCAGGGTTACCGGCGGTAACAGACGCCGACGCACCGGACACTGCGGTGCCAAGGAGGAGCGCGCAGATAGTTATTATTCGAGGTAATCCACTCATATTGACTATTTCCTTTAAAATCAGACTATCAGACGGGTAGCATCATCCTTCCGGAAGTTACTTACCCACATGTATAAACCATCATTTACGGGACTCCACACTCCGTTCCATGGATTTTTTATGTGTTAATCCCTGATGGCAGGTTTACTCATAAAGCCGCAGACACTCAGGATGGAACTTTGATGAATCCGGCGGCCCCCGGACAGGAGGCGTTCCCGGCCAGCCAAATCCGCGCATGCTCCCATCGATGAAGGTTTGATCAGAATATTGTGCAGAACCGCTGACTGGATGAACTGTACAAACCACACCCGCACAGCGGCCATCGTGTTTGCGTAAAAATGAAAAAATCACCCGTGTGGCGTACATAATCAATCCCCTGATGGTTAATGAAACCGCAGCCTGTGTGATCAAAGCAGACCCGAGCTCGTTTACGGGCTGAATGTTTCCAGATTAACGGCACAACGCCTGCGACATATACAGCCCGGCAGGTCCGGCCTCATCGGATATCTGGATTTCTGCGGCACAGTTCTGAGATTGTCCGTGCCCCCAGAGAACCGTCACCTTCCCCTTATCCGGCATCCCGGTCAGATACACCCGGCCCTTGTTTCCGGTAATGCCCGTACTGTTATCATTCCCTTCCACAGTGACTACAGAACCAAACGGCACCGGCATTCCGTCACTGCGGGTCAGTGTCAGCAACACGCGTTTACCCACCGACGTACTGAAAGCCGCTTTCACCACCGCGCCCTTTGTCGGTACCACCGACACCGTGGATAGTGATACCGCCGTATCATCCGGCAGCGTGGATGGATCCAGACTTATCTCGTTTTTCTGGTACGGTGTCAGGTAACCCAGCGTCGTGTATCCCCGGAAGTCCGTTCTCACTCCCGTCCAGCCTCCCACCGGGGTACCCGATACGCCCGGCGTTTCAACCAGGGCCAGTGTGTCGCCCGATGGCTGACCTGATGTCACACCGTCACGGGTCACAACCAGCGTACTTTTCAGTCCAGCCCCCATCAGCGAGCTGTACCGGCTGTGACTGTAGTTTCCTGTCATTTCTCCGTAAGCCCCGAGGTAATCCAGGTACAGTGCGCTGCTGGTTCTGTCGTCTCCGGCTCCGTCGCGGTAACGCTCACGCACATCCCAGTGCAGGCGGCGTTCCAGCGTGTCGCCGTGCATCCCCAGTTCATGGGATGTGTCACCATGAGTCCGGTTGTTCATCTGATATGTGGCATATACAGGAACCACCGATGACACGCTGCCCAGTGGCAGACTCACATACAGGCTGGTCATTGTGTCATTCGTGGTCCGTCCGTGGCGGTCAGTACTTTGGTTGCGGGACCAGTTCAGGCTCAGATAAGCCCGTCCCCACAGCGGGGTGTTGTATCCCGCGCCCCATGAGCTGTTGCCGCTACGGTCGTTGTGGTATGTCTGTCGGGAGCCGTTCAGACTGAGATAACCCGTGCTGCCCAGCGACTGGCTCAGATACACACTGGTCCGGTTCTTCTGACGCAGGGTATATGAACCGCTCGGGTTATATCTGCATCCGCGGTGACCGTCGCACCAGGTGTTCAGGGTGTCCGCCAGCCCACTGTATCCGTCTGTGGCATATTCCTCGCTGGTTATGTTCAGGGATGTCCCCGTGTTCAGCGCCTTGCTGTAGCGTATTCGCCAGCGCTGACCATTCTGCGAGTCCTGTGAATAATGCTGTGAGTGTGCCTGCGTCATATCCACTGACATTGCGCCCCATGCTCCCAGCATGAGTCCCAGCCCCGCTGAACCAGACTGATAATGATCTGCTGCCTGAAAGCTACCAAAGGCTGTCAGGTTCCACGGCAGGCCGTATATCAGCTCAGCCGACATCACCGGTGTGTGTTTCACATTATCTGATGAGGAACGGTACTGACCGCCAGTTACACTGTACTTCAGGTACCCCTGGCGCAGTGCCACCGCCGGCGTGTTAAAAGGCACAGTGAATTCCTGCAGTGAGCCGTCACTTTCGATCACCCTGACCAGCAGGTCACCGCTGCTGCCGGTGGAGGGCAGGTCAGTGATTTCAAACGGGCCGGCAGGTACGATGGTGGTGCTCATGGTGTAACCGTTCTGTCTGACTTCCACCCGGGCCTGGGTGCGGGCTATACCTCTTACCACAGGCGCAAACTCCCGCTGGTCGTAAGGCACCATACTTTCATCCGAGGCCAGCATTACGCCCCGGAAGGGGATACTGTCAGATACGCTCCCGGGGGTGTAACTCTCCCCGAGCGTCAGCCGGCTTTTCATGGCATTAATTCCACGCTCGGCATACGTGTATGCACTTTGCCACTCGCCCGGCCGGTTGCTGCTTTTCTGCCAGGTGGAGGCGTTGCGTAACCGCCAGGGTCCCAAATTGATGCCCGGCTGCAGGCGAACATAATTCGCATCCGAACGGCCAGACCATGCTCCGTGGTATTCAGTGTGCTGTGTACTCGCATCCCAGCCAAGTATCAGTGCGGGTATTCCGTCGTCCCAAAGTGACTCCGGGGCAATGCCCTTCAGAACCGGCAGCATGGCCTGGGGAGGAAACATCAGAGACAGCTGCTGGCGGTTAAAATCAAAATCTGCCGTGGTCTGCGGGATAAGATTCAGGTCAGTACAGGCGACGTCTGCGGACAGCCCCGGATATTTGCTGACATCCACCCCGTAACGGGTCAGTTGCGCCGTCGTCAGGCAGGGCTGCAGTGAACGCTTTTTCCGGTCACTGGCCAGGAGAAATACCACAGGCACGTCGCTGTCAACGGTATTTTCGTTCACCTTGATGGTGACGTTGTAGGTACCCGGCAGTTGCAGTCCTTCATTAAAGAGAGAAATATCCACATTCTTTTTGCTGTCACCAATCAGCGAGGCATCAAAAGTGTAAGTTCGGGCAGATGCTGGTAATAACGCAGCGCTGATATATAACGCCAGTATGGAATGTTTCACGTCCCTTATTCCCTGATTATCCTGTTCCGAAGAAAAACATCAGACGCAGGAATACTGAAAATTAAAATGACATTTAAATTAATTCAGAATGGATAATATTTTCTTTTCCTCACCATAATCCCCCACAACTGACCAGCTAATCGCGTTGTTTTTTACAACACCTTCCGGTAAGGGATATTTTTCTTCAGAAAACGGCGGGATATATGTTTTGTCCATTTTCAGTTTTTTCCCGTTAACGGAGGCCCAGCTGATATTCATATAGAAGTGTGTTGGATTACTGGCCGTGACCGTCTTTCCTTTAATTGTCCAGGTGACTTTGTCCGCCATATCCAGCGAATTGCCGTGTACAATCTCAGGGCGGAAAAACAGCTTGATACAGATTCCTGACAGCAGGCGGGTAGTCACGGAAAGGTTATCTCTGCCGACACTATCTTTTTCGCCTTCATCCCGTGTAGAGTCAGGCTCCGGAGGAATTGGCTTCACACAAATCCAGTTAATGGATTCGCGGTCTGCAGGGAAATGTCCACCTGTACGCATAATTCTCAGCGTATTACGCTGCCCACCGTCGAGACGAAAAAGAGGAGGCGTGATAATAAAAGGGGCTTCCTGCCGCATACTTTCATCCAGCACAACGGATTCAACAAGAAAAGGATGGTCGGCTGTATTATTAACGCTCAGGGTAACATGTTTACTGCCGGACGGATAAACCACGCGGGTTGCGCCAGTGCCTACCCCGTCAGAATGAGGTACCGAATTTCGCTCCGCCATAACAGCAGGAGATATGATCAGCCCTGAAAAAATAAAAAAGATTACAACTAAAAACTGATTTTTCACGTTATTTCCGTCTCCGGATTTATCAGGGAATGGATGCGTCGGTATTTTTCCCATTCTTCGGGTTAATATTCATCTGAATAAAAAATAAATACCGAAAAAGAAACCAATTCCAGCAATAAGCTGGGTGTTTTTAATTCTTCTGCGTGCAGTTATTTCATGTAAATAAATAATTATCGATCGTTATGATCGATAATTATCATCGAAATTACCGAAAGGGTGCTGCCCGCTGCAGATTTTGAAAGGGAGATTTGGTGTCTTTCCTGATCAGTCAGGCCAGATGTTGCGTCTGATGTATTGAGGCCATGAATGACACATGTGGCAGGAGCCTGCGAACGGGAACACCATGTCCATGGCGGGAGGCGAACGACTTCATGCCGCAGGTGTTCATACAGGTAGCCAGATACTGGATCTTTGGATCCATCTGAAAATAACTTTTCCTCATCATCATGTTTTTCCAGATAAAACCGGCCTCATGATGGAGGGGGGGGCTTTCCCGATGATTTATGACTGGTATATACAGCAGCAGACAGAAGCGGCATACGGCCTGGCGCTGGACGATGAGGATTTCAGCTGGCAGTTCCGGGGCGTTGCATCTGACCACGTTAACACCTTTATGCTGTTTGAACGTGAAAAAATGCTTGCGGTGATGGAAACCATGCTGGGTTCACTGGAATGTGATGAGGTGACGGTTACCCGCTGCCGGCAGGTACTGACGCTCTGGATAACCGGGCTGGATGCACTGGCCCGTGAACGTAACAGCAGTGAGCTGCTGCCGAGGGTACACCCCCACAGCAGCGGACAGACCGATCAGTTGCTGAGTGGTGATATTCGGCCGCTGCAATAGTGAGCTGTTTTTATGGATGTAAATGGAGGTTAAAACAGCGAGTCCATTTGGCTTTGCAAAAATCAATAACCCGTTGAAATGATAACAATCTTATTTGAAATATAAGGGAATTTAGGTTTGCTGGCTTTTTATCGTAAGATTAAAATGTCAGAAAAATTATATTTATCATAAGAATGGGTTGCAGATGATAATGCTGCTGGTTGATTTCTGTAGTTCTCTATTTTATGTCCGCACGAATGAGTTGTAATAATAAAAACCAAGAGAGACACTGTTTATAGTTTCTCTCCGGTTGAATTAATGACTAACTCTGATGGCTATCAAAGAAATGCTTGTGGAAATCATTTTTGTTGAATGTCACATTGGTGTTCTTTATAATCAAAAGTGTTTGATTTTATATCCATAATGGATATTTTACACCATAAGGAGGTGTTGGCATATTTATTGTTAAGAGTGATTTTGGCTAACTTCACATCATCCATCCCCTGATCTGTATATTTTACATTTTTCCCATGTCCGCCTTTGATAGCTGCATAAATATATGTATTATCATTGGAGTTGACATACGTAACTGCGTTGATGCCCCAGGTATCTTGTATAAATATATTTTTATATATACTAAGGTCAGCTTTGTTTTTTATATTAATCACACTGATTGTATTATCATTGAAATTAGCGGTGTACAACTCTTTTCTCTCAGGGTTAACAATGAGGCTGGTACTACCTACGCCGACAGTTTTGTTATTTGTAACAGTAGAAAACCCCTTAGCGGCTTTTCCTTTTTCAATTACATAAACATTATCGTACTTTATTTGGTTGGGTTTTATATTTTCTAGCTTAGAAAAAGACGCTGCATAAACTAAATTATCTCCTTTTACCAGAGCCATATAACGGGCATCGCCATTTTCTGGTTTACTGGCGTACAATGATTTGCTGATAGCTCCATCACTCAGGCTTATTTCATAAAGATCATTAGCTCCTGCGATGATTTTATCATTGGAAATTAATGCCGCTACAAGTCCTGGAAATGCTTTCGTTTGCCATACTTCTGTGCCTGAACTATTATATTTAGTAATTTTTTGCATTCCATCTGGCCCACCATGTTTCGGCTTTGACTCAGAAGATATGAAAATGTCACCAATGTCATTAACAAAAATGTAATGTGAGTTAAAAGTGTTCCTTTCTTTTTTTCCTTGATCAATCTCGATTGTATTAGTCAGTTTAGTACCATCTTTTAAGCTAATTATATCAAACGAGTTTCCTGTTAATAACTCACCTTCTTCGGTTTTGCGACTAACTGTATGTTCAGCAACTAATCTGTTATTCTTTTTATCAAAATCCAGACCATAAACATCATGAATACCATTAATAAATCCTTTTGCTTTAAGATTATCCAGTTCAAAGGCCAGAATACCAGCAACAGGGTTAGAACCTAATCTGTATCCCCAGCTCATATAAAGAAGATTACTTTTAGGATCAACCGCAAGTTGGTAAGCTGAACCTGATTTAATTGCATTCATATATTCGGCGCTTTCTGGCAGAGTGAGATTATTACCACCCTCATTGAATATATTCCGATTAAGTTCCTGTGCGCTATAAGCAGATATGCTGAAAAATGATAATGATAAACAAATTGCTGATGCTTTATGAATAAATTTCATGGTATTCCTCCGGGCATTTGTGTCATAAATTCATTGTTATAGTGAAAGGGTTAGTATCTATTGTTCATCAAAAGGTTTTCGAAACCGTGCTTTCATATGAGTTATTTCTATACTTATTGGGTTGATTTTCGGATAAGTTCTGTTCATCAATATCATTGATAGTAATTTATTTAAATTGTTATTCTATATAATAATGAATCTACTTTGTTACAAACTTTAAAATGATGAAGTAAAACGATACGTAAAATAATCAACTTCATTATACTTCGAAAAGATGGATGACATTTTTCAAAGGTTACAATATGTGTATAAAGCCTTCAGTTAATATAAGGGGAATAGGTATTTATAAAATTGCATTTTGGCATATCTGGACTCCGGTCAGTTTTATCTACCCGGAGTCCAGAGAGAAGAATCATTGAGAGTTAATTAAAACTCATATTCAACATTAGCAATAATTTGACGTCCTGGACCGAAATTAGCAAAGCTTGGGTAAAGAGTGTCATAATATTTCTTGTCAAAAATATTATTAATGTTTACCTGTAGCTTGGTTTGTTTATTAATATGATATTTTGCCATCGCATTTACCGTTGTATAGCCTGGTACAGAAGCACTATTAGATGTATTGGTATAAGTTTTGCCGGTGTAGGCCGCACCTGCCCCCAAAGATAACTGGTTCGTAAGGTTGTAATTTGTCCATAAAGAAGCGGACTGTTCAGGAGCGAGTGGCATTTTATTTCCAATTTCCGATGGCTTTGAGCTTTGGGTAATTTTTGTATCAAGTAGTGAATAGCCACCAAAAACGGACCAGTTATCAGTAATATTACCTTCGATATTAAATTCTACACCTTTAACTTCCTGTTCACCGATAGGTCTTGATTCATTCGGATCAACTGCGAAATGGCCATTTTTTTGCTTTGTATCAAACCAGGATACACCAAGCATTAAACGTTCCTGTAAAGGTGTCCATTTAACACCTACTTCAAAACTGGTGAATTTCTCAGGTTTGAAATTTTCTTTATTTTTGTCGCTGATGCCCCCCTGAATCGCATCCGAGTTAGCAGGGTTACTTGATGTACTCCATGAGCTATAAAGACTTATCGGTTCTAATGGGAGCCAGACAATACCTAGTTGATAGTTAAATAGTCCGTTTTTCGTATTAATATCAGACTTTGGGTTACCAAGGATATCTATATGTGTATTATAGTGGTCATATCGGCCACCGGCTGATAATATAATATTATCAGTTACGTCGACACTATCGAACAGATATCCGGAAACAGTATTGTTAGTCGTATGGGTTGCTGGATACGCTTTTTCCTGCTCCCATGATTTATGTCCAACCCAGGGGCTATGGGGATTCCATATACCTATTGGAGTACAGGTAAACGTCGGGAGTCCTTGACCAGCACAAGTAAAGCTTTTATTTTGTGAACGAATGTTCCATGATTTCCCCGTTACAGGATCATCCACTGTCAATAAAATACTGCGTCTTTTGTTTTCTTCATGAGTATATTCAACACCGGTAGAAATTTTATGGAGCATGGAGCCTAATGTAAATTGATTACTCAAATCTGTCAGGTTGCTGAATGTCTTAGTCCGAAAATCACCGCTTTTACCCTGAAGGAATAGCAGGTCAGATTCCCCCTTTGTCTTGGAAAAAGTCGGGCTGGTTGCAATAAATTGTTGCGTCGTTTTGGAATACAACGTTGTATTTTTGATAGAGGCACCATTAGCAAAATCATGATTAAATACTATTTCAGGTGTATCTACACGATTACTAATATAATCACGATTCTTTTGCCCATAAAAAAGTCCACGAGGAGTTTCAAGTAACTCACCTGTTTTCTTATTGAATGGAGTGGAATAATCCGGCATATCATTAGAATACAAATGGTAGTAACTTAACAATAATGAAGTAGCATCGTTAAATGAAATCAACAAAGAAGGTGCAACTCCCCAGCGGGAATAATCTACCAGATTTCTTTTTGGTTTGTCATTCTCATGCCACATTAAGTTTACGCGAGCCGATATATTATCGCTTAATTCCTGATTGGTATCGATTGTTGCTCTTCTGTAATTATCTGAACCCAGCCCAAGAGAGGTTTTTGTAAATGAATTTCCGATGAATGGTTTTTTGGTTACTATATTTATACTTCCACCTGCATTGCCTCGACCATTATAAACTGCCGATGGACCTTTTATAACCTCCACATTTTCTATATCAAATGATTCTCTGGATTGTGAAGCTGTATTACGAACTCCATCGAGAGTTACAGCATCCGTTGCATCAAATCCTCTTAACGTTGGATGATCACCACCAGGACGTGCAAGTGCGTCTCCACTCTTAAAAGATATTCCGGGAACATATTTTAAAGCATCAATGAGTGAAGCCGAATTTGTATCCTGTATTAGTTTCTGTGGAATAACCACAATTGAGCGAGGGGTGTCTTTTATTGGATCAGCAAACTTTGCAACATTGTCCATAGAATTATTCATATATTCGCTTGAGCCTGTAACCAGCATTGTTTCTTCAGCATGGACAGACAATGAATATCCAGAAGTCGCAGTGAAAAGTATCAGATAAATAGGTGAGAAACGCATCATAATGTTAGATATCTCTAGATAATGAAAATAATTCTCATTATTGATACTTATTGCAGGCTCAATATGTCAACTACTATTCATACTTGATGAAGGGACTGTAGTTTATATCGTCAGAGAAGGTTTCTTTTGAATAAAATCATAAGGTTACGCTTTGGTTATGCGGAGTGAATTAATTCTTCAGTGTCTGGTTTACGTTAAAAATGAGCAAAATTTAATTCAGTAAAAAACACTTATTTAACTTGTCATTTTTAAGCTACAAGTGATAAGTGGAAAGTAAGTGCGTGCTGCCGGATAATCGTTACGAAGCTACGGTTTGATAACTAACTTTCTTACTCTTCATCGGGGACAAATGACGGTGGAAGTAATTGAGGCAGTGGCGGTTGAGTAAATAGCATAAAGCCACGCTGGTCAAAATCGTGGTCTTCCATTTCTTACGCTGTACCTCGAGTACAGTCATTTAACAGCGATTTTAAACTGGCTTTAACAATCGGCTGCCGTCTCAGCGCGACCGGGACGGCTGTCAGGCAATACCGGCAACAAACCACCCGGAAAACCGCTCCGATCGCGCCGGATTATTTTTACCACTTTGATGGTTATGCAGCCAGGGGTATCACACCAGATTTCGCCGAAAATAAACCGCCTAAATTCTGAAAGGGTACTTTTTCCTCCCTCTCCGGTGAATCAACTCAGGGATATCTGCCGGTTGCAGTCCATAAATTCAGCGTAGCATGTGAATTTATACAGATAATTATATTAATTTATTGTTTATAAAGGTCTTTTTTTGAGAAAGATTGATCAGGTCTGCAACTTATTTCACGACCACGTACTCAGTCGTTTGTGAGCAACCGTTTTATCCTTACCAGGTAATATCTTTATAAAGAAAAATAAATAAGGTATTGATTATTATATAAAAATAAAATTCGTAGTTTTTTTGTAACTGCATATGATAATGATAATAGTTACCATTAACTAAACAATATCAATATGAATAATATGCACATACAAAAACTCCACTTCTCATTGTTCACCCTGACTCTGATTGCCGCGACTACCTCTGCCGAGGCAGCCACGCAGGCTGAAGATACAGTTGTCGTAACAGCATCAGGATTCGAACAGCAGCAAATCAACGCACCAGCGAGTGTTACTGTCATAACAGCAGATCAGTTAAAGAAAAAACCTGTATCTGACCTTATTGATGCTGTTAAAGGCGTAGAAGGCGTCAGTATTGTTGGTGGAAATGAAAAACCGGATATCAGTATTCGTGGTTTAGGTGGAGACTATACTCTCATTCTGGTCGATGGACGTCGCCAGAGTGGGCGTGAATCACGACCGAATGGAAACGGTGGTTTTGAAGCAGGCTTTATTCCTCCAGTGGAAGCCATTGAACGCATAGAAGTTATACGTGGCCCAATGTCATCACTTTATGGTTCTGATGCTATGGGGGGCGTTATTAATATTATAACTAAACCTTTCAGTAAAGAATGGCATGGTGCATTGGGTGCAGGAGGAATAATTCAGGAGCACAAAATTTTTGGCAATTCGACAACAGATGATTTTTATCTGTCAGGGCCAGTTATAAAAGATATTCTTGGGCTGCAACTTTATGGTGGACTTAACTATCGTAAAGAAGATGCTGTTTCAGAAGGTAAACCAAAGCGCGATAATAAAAATATTACCGCAACTTTATCATTTACTCCTACAGAAAATCAGCAGTTTATTTTTGAAGCCGGGCGTAATAATCAGGTACAAACATCTACACCCGGAGAATCAATCGATGCTTATCAGATGCGCGGTAGCCTGAAGCAACAAAACCGAAAACGAGAAACACACAATGAGCGGAATCATTGGGTTCTGTCCTGGAAAGCACATGGTGATATCCTTAATCCCGAAGTCAGTATCTATCAGGAAGATATCATCAGAAAAATAAAACAGGGGAAACAGGATAAGAATAATCACTGGAATATGGCTTATGATGCCCGCAGACCTGAAATTACCAATACTGTTGTGGATGCAAAAGTAACAGCATTTTTACCCGATAATGTTCTTACCTTAGGGGGACAGTTCCAGTATTCCAAACTCAGGGATGATTCTGCTACGGGTAAAAAAACGATTAAAAATGAATCTATCACGGCTCAACAAAAAGCACTTTTTGCTGAAAATGAGTATTCAGTAACAGATGCTTTGTCTCTCACCGGAGGTCTGCGACTTGATAATCATGAGTTTTATGGTACTCACTGGAATCCAAGAGCTTATGCAGTCTACCACTTAACGGACACTGTTACTGTAAAAGGAGGAATAGCCAAAGCGTTCAGAGCTCCATCACTCCGGGAAATCAGTCCCAACTTTGGAACATTGACACAGGGTGGTGCGTCCATTATGTATGGAAATCGGGATCTTAAACCTGAAACCAGTGTCACTGAGGAACTTGCTATTATCTATGATGGTGATAATGGTTATACAGCAAGTGCCACTATATTTAACACTGATTTTAAAAATAAACTTACTAATTATGATATAAATGTTAAAGATCCTGCGACAGGATTGAATACTTTCGTATATGATAACGTAGGGAAAGCAAATATCAGGGGTGTGGAACTTGCTGCAACGGCTCCAATTGCCGAGTCCTGGAAACTTACCACAAACTATACTTTTACAGACTCTCGTCGTATGAGTGATGATGAAAAACTAAAGAATGGTAAATCCCTCAAAGGTTATCCTTTAGAAAGAACACCAAAACATGCTGCAAATGCAAAACTTGAATGGGAATTAAACCAAGATGTAACGCTGTATACCAGTGCCAACTATACAGGTAAGCAAGTTTGGGCAGCTCAGCGTAATGGTGCCAATCAACCGCGTATACGTAAGGGGCTTACAACTATGGATGTTGGTATGAACTACCAGATAATGCCTAATGCTTTACTTAATCTATCCGTAATAAATGTTACTGACAAGAAAAGTGAAGAAATAAACAAAGTAGATGGCAACTGGCAGGTTGATGAAGGCCGTCGCTATTGGGCAAATGTGAGGCTGAGTTTTTAATCTGAATGAATAGAATGTAAATCGTGTACTAATTTCTTATTATCATACGCTGTTAAGCTGTCTATAAACAGAAATATAGTGTAACGAGACATCAGGTTGCCTTATGGGGGTAATCCCCCCTTAAGGCATATTTTCCACTAGTGAAAATGCTAAATGAAGTATGCACGTTGTATGTCATTAATTCCGTTAACGATATCTTTAATACGTATGAGATCAGCTGTTTCACCAGTTCGTTAGATAACGATACCTTTAGGCAGTTAAGTTTCCCACAGTTTTTTATACGATTGGACTGTTTTATCCCGAACGGGCCAGGCACTGGATTAAGGTAACTTCAACACTGCTCCAGTATTGAGCGGTTCAGGTATATTTATATCCTAAATAAAGATAAATAAAATCTACATGATTCTCTTTATAGTAATAAGTGTTAAAGATTATCACTTTTATTATTAAGGGCTCAATAAGCAGGAGTGCAAATGAAAGTTTCCGGTTCAGGGGCTTAAGTCGTGATGGAGGACTATTTTATTAACATTTTGTTTGAATTTTAACCTGTCAAACGGTGTGATTATTCACATATCACTATGTGATTATTTATTTATGTTATCTCCAAATTGTTGAACTTCATGAACTGAAAGTGTTAAGCATAAGGGAATTTATTTTATTTATATTTATGCGTAGGAGACGTAAATGGCTTTTTCCTGGAATAAAGACCGGATTAATTATCTGCGTGAAAACGCCGGAAAACTGAGAACCCGGGAAATTGCGGAAGGACTGGGGACTAATGTCACAGTCATCCGTAACATGGCTGCAAGACTGAAACTGAGTCTGCGTGTTAGGGGGTTTACACATGAACATGTAGAGGAGGTACATAGGCTGTATGCGTCACCGGAAAACATTACGGTCAGAAATATCGCTATACAGACGGGACTTTCGCCGGGGATTGTCAGTTATATTCTTTATTCAGGAAGGAGTACGGCCTCATCCTGTTATGAGCGTGTGGAGTATATTGAGTTTGAAACGACAAACGGCAGAAAAGTCAGGGTGGAGAAAGCGCTGATTGATACCGCTCGTACTCCTCCAGAAACCCTCTACGGAGATAAGGATGCGTATGATATCTGGCTTCAGGATGGAACTCGATTCGTAGCCAGAAACCTGTATTTCTCTGAGCAGATAACCGCCCGGAAAACCCGGGGAAGGCTGGTGTAAGCGGTTGAGGGCCTGACATGCCGTTATTCCTGAGTGGTTAGGAAGGTTCAGTGTGCCTGGGGGCTTTATCCTGCAACCTGAACAAATTGACTTCATGATTTAACTACCCAGCCAACTGCTGCAGAGTCTTCACCCGACTGGTGAGCTGCCCGGCTATCTCGTTATTCTGCTGAGTTATCCGTTCTGCTTCACTAACGGCTACTCTGGCCTTCTGAATACCTGGGTCTGTTCTTCAGAGCTCACAGCGATCTTGCCTATAGCACAGGAGATGATGTTGATGGAGTCCGCCATTGCGTTCATGGATAACTAAGTATTTTCAGCCAATGTTACACCTGCCTGTATAAGGGAGATGCTATTAAGTTGTCGGGTATGTTTGTAACGATAAAAAATACAGTCATACATTACAGCGAAAAGAATGTCACAACGCTGGCTTTTCTGGGCAATAAGTGCCTGGTTTTGTCGTTTTCCCACGCTCATTTTATGTGTGTAGTAATCCCGGGAGGTCAGGAACCCTGAGCACGGCGAAGGCCTGCAAAAGTAGCGAGATGTGCAGCATCCGCAACCAGAGTCTAAAATGAGGGATTAATAATGGCATTACCCTGGGCAAAGCGCGTAGTCCTGGAAAGAAAAATAGCCCGTTGGGTGTGGGAGGAGAAAAGAGCGATTACGCTCCCTGATATTGCAGAACATTTCGGCATTGATGTACCTTCTACCTGGAAAATTGTGCGTTCAATTTTGCGCAGAACTGACGGGATAAAGTGTTCCCTGGAAGCTCGGCAGGACGTTGACAATAGTGGAAATAAGGTAATATTTGAGTGTCTGGAGGTTCATGAACTTCCTGACAGCTATCAGCCATTCATAAGCTCTTAATCATTTTAGTTCCAGGTTTCCTTTTGTATGTGACCAGAAGTTGTTACGGTTGCTTAATCACCATCAGATATTCCGGTTCTCTGACAGAAATGGCAGGAATAAAATAGCGTTGCGCGTTGTCCCGGAAAAACGGGGATTTTTGCGTAGTCTTACCAGGGGGGAATATGACCGGATGCTGCGGCCGCATGTTTATTTCTTATCTTACGGTTTACAAATCATCGCAACCCCTTTATGTTATGATATAACATAAAGGGGTTATCATCATGTCATCCAGTCTCTTTTCTTCTTCCTGTGTGCTGAGGCTTTCCTTTGCACTTCTTCTTCTGGCTGTGCTGTGGTTCGCCACAATATGGGCGGTGACACTGCCATGATTGAACTCAATCACCTTATCGCCGGTTATGAGCAGCAGGCAATCACCCCTTCTTTAAGCGGTGTTATTGAAACGGGAAGCCTGACAGCTGTTGTCGGGATGAATGGCTGTGGTAAATCCACCCTGCTGAAAACCCTTGCAGGATTTATTCCCCCGGTCAGCGGTACCCTGACCTGGACAACAACACGTCCGACAGTGGGCTGGCTGGCTCAGCGGCACGCTCTGGAATCACAGTTTCCGCTGACTGTTCAGGATGTGGTCAGTCAGGGCGCGTGGCCATCTGTTTCACTTCTGCGGGGGCTGGATGCAGATATGCGTAAACGTATTGCGGATGTGCTGGCGCGTCTGGGACTGGAGACAATGGCAAAAACTCCGATTGAGACGCTGTCAGGTGGTCAGTTCCAGCGGATGCTTTTCGCACGCATTATGGTCCAGCAGGCACCACTGGTGATGCTGGATGAACCCTTCACAGGTGTAGATGAAGCGACTTCTAACGACCTGATGGCTTTAATTCTGGAAATGCATCAGCAGGGACAGACGGTGCTGGCGGTATTACACGATAATCAGCGTGTCACCCGCTATTTTCCCGAAACCCTCTGGCTGGGGCCATCGGTATACCACTGGGGGGAGACGGCAATGGTTTCCGGAGTGACTGTAGCATGATATGGCATCTCTTTTTCCAGCCGTTTATTGAATTCGGCTTCATGCGTCGCGCACTGGTAGTATGCATTGCGCTTTCAGTCAGCACTACATTACTGGGGGTATTCCTGCTGTTGCGACGCATGAGTCTGATGGGGGATGCACTATCGCATGCGATTTTGCCTGGCGTTGCCGTGGGCTATCTTGTGAACGGTATGTCGTTAATGGCGATGACGTTGGGTGGATTCGTAGCTGGTATCGCTGTAGCCCTGATCGCAGGGTGGGCCAGTCGCCGGACTCCGTTAAAAGAGGATGCCAGTTTTGCCGGTTTCTATCTGAGCTCACTGGCGCTGGGTGTGACACTGGTATCACTGCGAGGCTGCAGTGTTGATCTTCTGCATCTGCTGTTTGGTTCCATTCTTGCGGTCGATCGTGATGCTGCGATTTTTGTCGCATGTGTTGCCAGTATCACGCTCATCTGTATGGCGGTTTTTTACCGCGCCCTGGTCAGTGAAGCTTTCGACAGTGCCTGGCTGGAAGTGAATGCCCGTTGGGTACCGGCTCTCATTCATGGTCTGTTTCTGGCGTTACTGGTGCTGAATCTGGTAGCGGGGTTTCAGGTCCTGGGTACGTTGATGGCTGTGGGTGTGATGATGTTGCCAGCTGTTGCCGCCCGTTGCTGGACTCACACATTGCCGATGATGCTGATGCTTTCATCTTTACTTGGTGTACTGTGCGCCTGGCTGGGACTCAGTCTGTCGTGGTCAGAAGGCTTACCTGCCGGCCCCTCGATAGTGCTGACCGCCAGCGTATTCTTTTTTATTTCTGTGTTCTTTGGTACTCGCAGCAGGCTGGGTGCAAGTCTGCGTGCGCTTTTTTAAGGAGAAAGTGAAATATGAAACGTACGGGGATTGTGCTGGCTCTGGTTCTGGGCATTATGGCTCAGGAAGCGGTGGCCAGAACGCTGAATGTCGTGACGAGTTTTTCGGTTCTTGGGGATATGGTTCAGCAGGTGGGAGGTGAGAATGTACATGTCACTTCCCTGGTTGGGCCGGACGGAGATCCGCATACCTTCGAGCCATCGCCAAAAGACAGCGCGATGTTAAAACAGGCTGATGTGGTGGTAGTTAACGGCCTGGGCCTGGAGGGTTGGCTGGATCGCCTGGTCAAGGCCTCAGGTTTTAAAGGTAAGCTGGTTGTTGCCTCTGAAGGCATTCAGACACACTCAATGGAAGAGGATGGAGAAATGGTCACGGATCCTCATGCCTGGAACAGCGCAGCTAATGGAGTGCAGTACGCCGAAAATATCATGCGGGGTTTGATTAAGGCCGATCCACAGGATGAAGCCGCGATTACTACTCGCGGTACAACATATATTGAACAACTCAGACAGCTTGATAGTTGGGCTAAAGAACGTTTCAGTAACATCCCGACGGTAAAACGTAAGGTTCTGACCAGCCACGATGCGTTCGGATATTTTGGCAAGGCTTATGGCGTTACCTTCCTGGCTCCGCAGGGATTATCTTCAGAAAGTGAAGCCAGCGCGGCAGATGTTGCCGCCCTGATTAAGCAGATGAAGGCCGAGAATATTCAGACCTGGTTTATGGAGAATCAGCTTGATCCGCGTCTGGTAAAACAGATAGCAGCTGCCACTGGTGCGCATCCTGGCGGAGTATTATACCCAGAAGCGCTTTCTGAACCAGGTGGGGTGGCGGACACTTACGTGAAAATGATGCGTCACAACGTTGATCTCATTGCTGACAGTCTGAAATAAAGGCCATAACCTGGAACGATGACTGGCCATTGAAAGTTCAGAAACCAATAATCAGGATGGTCCGAAAGACGGACTTTCCTGATAAGCGCGAATCGGCGCTGTTTTTTTAAAGCCCTAAGGGTATATCCATTGAAAATAAACGAATGCAGGGAGTTTCTGTGAGTTTTAATATTTTAGAAAAAAGAAATTAATTGACTGGAATTTGTTAATGATAGTTTTTCTGGTGTTTTGTTCTTTCAGAATTTCTCCCTGTATTTAAAATTCTACTCCCGTATAAACTGATAGCATAAAATCTTTTTGCAGTGGCGGGGGAATGCCACTGCATCTGAGGGATAAATGTACATCGTGCTTGTGGCAACATGCCGGTTATTCCATGGCGGTTTTTTTGATTGCCCGTGATGGAGGATGACACATTACGCACTGATAGCCATGTATGGGCTCTCCTGCATGGGTTATAAATTTCCCCCCACATTTACAGCAGGGGGTATAATCCAGCATTCCTGAGTCAACAAACCGCCTAAGTATCCACGCACGGGTAAGGGACAGTATTTCTGTATTACCGGCATATTTTAAATAAACGCGATAGGCCAGGATAAGAATTTTTATTGATGACTCACCGGGGGACTGTTTTTTTATGTTGTCAAATATATTGCAGAACAGGGATGAGTGAACATTATGTTCCCAGTTCATAAACCAGTCAGCTGAAAAGGGAAGCATACCTTTAGGCGGTGAAGCCCCCCGCAATTCTCGGTACAGCCGGGTCATTTTGCCCCGGCTGAGCCTGACGCTGTTTTCCAGTAACTGCATCCGGGCACCTAGAGATATCAGCTCAATGGCCAGTTGGGTGTCCTCCAGTTCCTGGAGGATACTTTCAGATGCCATGGTATCCTCCAGTTTCTGTGAGGCACAGCATTGCTGCATGCATGGGGGTCAGATGATCAACCCGGGAATCTGCAAGCAGACATTCCAGGGCGACGGGGTTCTGAATACGCAGGGTGAATATAAAATGCGGATGTGTGGACAGCTTCTGCAGCTCTTTTTCGGTCATTCCGCCAATGATGCCGGCAACCCGGGCATTCAGTCCCAGCCTGAACATGGCAATGCTTTTGTCTTTTAACAGCATTTTTTGTGCCAGGCTTAACCAGGTATAATTCATTTCATACAGATTCTTTTCTGTATTCATCAGGGGGCTCCTCTTCCTGCCACGTGAAGTTAAAATAAAATGTGGACACTGTTCACGGAAAGTATAAAAGGTTGTCCTGTGAATTAATAACCACAGGTTTTTGAATTGAATTATATTTTTCTATCTGTGATATATTCTTTCAGTGCAGGTCTGTTATCAGGTTTTTTAATTTGTCCGTTTCCCTGGAGACCATTTTATTCATATCCAGTTCAAGAGTATAAGGCTTGCCCTTTATATCATCTGAAGACTTGAGCGGGACGACAGACTGTACATTTTTGCGTATGATTTCGGTTCTGTTATCCGGGAGGATTGCGCAAGTATACGGGGGAAAACAGCCGGCGTAAAATAAAGTGGAATTGTGAGCTTTATCATAATCGGTGCCTCTTCAGGTGTTACGGCGAGGATAATACCAGTAAATGCATATTATTCGCCCTGTTTTTTCTGTGGATGATAAGAGTATGCGTGGCCCTTTTCCAGGGCAAGAGAATTTTGCATCTTAATAAAAATTATTTTCAATTCCGGGTGGGTTTTAGTAATTGATATTGTTTTTGTTTATCCTGACGATTTGATGTTTTTTTTATTTTTTGTTTTACATATAAAATATTTGCAACCTGATGGCGCGCATCCGGGGCTGAATGCTTTGAAACCGAAGGTGGTCCAGTTTTAAGTTTGTTCTTCAGACAGAAGAAACTGTGGAGGAGTATTTATTGCGGGCGAATTCTGGCGGAAGTTAACATACCGCAGAATATTAAGTGGGGCTCAGGTCATGAAAACTGCTAAATCAATGCAGTAGCGTCTCTCGCCCCACCCGGGCGCTACGATCTGAAAGAGTCAGTCCTTTGAGTTTTGCGTGTCCTGCAGTAAAACCACATGATGCTGTATCTGGCCAATCAGTCCCACAAGTCGCTGGCTGAGCATTTCAAGTTTTGCTAATACTGAGGACAGCTCACTGAAGGGCATCTTCTCAATACCCTTATCAATGAGTTCGTTTATAACATCATGGTAACGGGTATGAATCTCACCGAGCGACAGATATGCGGGTAAATGAGCGTATATCTGTTTACCCCTGCCATCGTACCATTTACCCAGCGCGCAGGTTCTTGCACTGACCATTTTCAGGCTTTCATTGTCATGCCCCCCCAGAATAATGGCCATAAATATACGCTCACGCCAGAGAAAGTGTTTGACCATAATTACAGACAGGTCAAGCAACTCAGCTGAGTATTTGTGGCTGGATGACAATCTATACATCTTTTCTGCTACCCATGAAGATGTGTCTTGTATTTCCCTGAGGGTATGTAAAAGTGATTTTTTTCTTCCTGGAGTAAGCAATCCGTCATCCTCATTATCCTGGATTTCTTCGACACCCGCTTTCCGCTCCAGTCGCCTGATTGTTAGCCTGCTTTTATTCGTACAAGTTTCAAGCTCACCAGCGAGTCTTTTCTGTTCAGCACTGAAGCTTTCCAGATTTACACAGACATTGCTGAGATTTTCGGTCAGATTACTGATACTGACCAGTTTACTTTGCTGGAGCCGATAAATATGCTGCAGTTTTTCTGTGCTCTCAGGTGCCATAACCACTCCATACGTCAACAATAAGAACTGTCATTTGTTATCTCTTATAAACTTAATAGTTTTCAGTCTATTAATTCACTTCAATAAAGTCATTGGGTGAAAACATCTGGGCTACCTTATGACCACCAGATGCATTTTTTAAAACGTATAATATTTCTCGTATCGATCGATATATTCGATCGAAGCATTCAATAAAAACGAAACAGGACAGCACGCGTCTGGATTATCCGGGGGTATTGGATACCTTCTGTAAGGAGAGTATGAAATCTATGGTTCCCACTATTTTTGTAACACTGATTTGATTTAGATGGGCTTACTTCAATCTATCCCGCGTCACTATTGGCAAAAATGTTCGCACCTCTATGAATTCCGCGCCTGACGGAACTTAAAAAGTGTCTCCTGATGGAGAAGGATAATTGTGATGTTATTGACAGGTTGTTGAGTGGGTAAGTGAACAGTTTCACGAACCTGTAGCAATCGGAATGCCCGTCGCACAGCTATCGCGCATGATTGCATAATGTTGCTGAGAAAACTGGCGAAGCTATACGTCATTTTTTTAGTTCAGATACGTGCTACGGTAATTGATTTTTCCCTTCTGCAGGGATTAGCCTGTTTATAGTCTGTAAATACGCCTGTTCTTGAATATTTTAACTTCTGAATGATCAGAGAGGTTAATAGTTCTGTTGAGGTATTAATATTGCCTGAATGATATTGATGACATCCGGTTACCTTTGCCTGTAGTGGGGAGGTGATGTGACTACGGATATGACAGGAGATAATAAATCATGAAGATAAATTTTATTGAAATTACACGGCAGGCAGCTGATTTGGAACGTCAGAGATTGTTTCAACAAGCCGGACATTTATGGAAAAAAGCGTTTGTTGTAGCCAGACGTGATGCGAATGCTGAGTATTGTCGCCGTCGGGCAGATTTTTGTCTGAGCAGCATGTTTACGAGAGGTTCACAGGTATGTTGATTCAGTAATAACAGGATAAACAGAGAGGATAATAACGTGGAAGGAAAAGAGAAACGACCGGCCAGAAACAAAAGTGCGATGACTGCGGGTGAAATTCAGGCAAGAGATTATGCCAGCTGTAAGCTGGCTCGTCAGTTCTGGAGTCTGCTATACGGTGCCCGGATGAAAAATAGGATTCAGGTAGCTGGGGACCAGTGAATTTTAGGTTTCGGGTTGCAGTCAGCGATTTTTTTATATTTAAATTTTTTTGAAACATAAATTTACAAAAGTATCCTGTACCTCATCCCACTGCAATAAATAGCTTCAGGAGCGTTAGTGATAACAAAATGCGTTAGTGATAACAAAATCTTCTGACAGTTCATTCTGATGAGGGAAATATAATGAAAAAGTTAACAGTGGCATTATCTGCAGTGGCAGTAACGGTTATGATGGCAGGGATGGCTGATGCGGCAGAGGTTTACAATAAAGATGGCAATAAGCTCGATCTTTACGGTAAGGTCGATGGTCTGCACTATTTTTCCAAAGATAAAGGCGATGACGGCGATCAGTCCTATGTCCGCTTTGGTTTTAAAGGCGAAACCCAAATTAATGACCAGCTGACGGGGTACGGTCAGTGGGAATATAACATTCAGGCCAATCATGATGAAGATGATAATGGTACCAAAGGAAACGCCACACGCCTGGCATTTGCCGGTCTGAAGTTTGCTGACTTTGGCTCTATTGATTATGGTCGTAATAACGGGGTTATTTATGATATCGGGGCCTGGACAGATGTGTTGCCTGAATTTGGTAATGATACGTATGAAGAAGCTGACAGATTTATGACCGGGCGTGCAAACGGTCTTCTGACGTACCATAACACTGATTTTTTTGGCCTGGTTGACGGGCTAAATTTCAGTCTGCAGTACCAGGGTAAAAATGGCGGTGATGGCGAAAGTAATAATGGTAAGGACCGTGAAGTAAAAAGCCAGAATGGAGATGGTTATGGTATGTCCGTAACCTGGGAGGGTGATGCCGGGTTTGGTGTGGGGGCTGCTTACAGCAATTCTCGTCGGACTAAAGATCAGCGCAGCAATGAATACAGTTCTGATGGTAAGCGGGCAGAAGTATGGACTGGCGGCCTGAAATATGATGCCAATAATATTTATCTGGCCGCCACTTATGCACAGACCCGAAATATGCAGTGGGCTGATATTGATCAGGACAGCCGGATTGGTACCGACCTTGCGTTAAACAAGGATGCTGGCGCTTTCCTCAGTAAAACTGAAAACTACGAAATTGTAGCACAGTATATGTTAGATTTTGGACTACAGCCTTCAATTGCTTACCTCCAGTCCAAAGCAAAAGATACGGGTAAGTACGGTGATATTGACCTGGTGAAATATGTTGATGTTGGTGCCACTTATAACTTCAACAAGAATATGTCCGCCTATATTGACTATAAAATCAACCTGCTGAAAGACGATAACCCGGCAGGTCTGAGCACTGAAAACATTGTGGCAACCGGTCTGGTGTATGAGTTCTGAAAACTGATACCCGGAAAGATATTCAGGTCATTACCCTCGATCTGAATATCTGTTATTATTTTTGGTTCATTTTTTGGACGCTCAGGGGCACTGAATAGTGCCCCTTTTTTTACTACTTTGGGTAAGATGATATATAGGGTATAAATCGAAAGAAAATCGCTATAAAGAGATATTATAAAGTCCTTTTTTCTTTCGAAGCCAATCAGTTTTGCGGTAAGCGTCGTCTCTGCACCGTCTGGCTAACTTTTGACATACTGGACAAAATATCCACCACTAAATAATAGTGGGTGATAAAAATGTCAGATATACAGAAAAATGCCACAC
>NZ_SNMT01000031.1:0-34055 GCF_013350575.1 Salmonella sp. SG203 | reverse complement strand
TTTCCGGTTTGTTTTTGGTTTATATGAATCATCCCACTGGCTGGTGGTGATGGTGAATATCCTTATCTGCGCCGCTGTGCTGTGGGCTCGCGGTAATGTGGCGCGTCTGGTCGATGCACTGAGGCACTGATGAATCAACAACAATTTCAGCAGGCGGCTGGTATTAGCGCTGGGCTTTCTGCGCGCTGGTTTCCACACATTGATGCGGCAATGAGCGAATTCGGTATTACTGCTCCACTCGATCAGGTCATGTTTATTGCACAAACGGGACATGAATCAGCAGGATTTACTGTTCTGAAGGAAAGCTTCAATTATTCAGTGGAGGCGCTGAAGAAGACGTTTGGTAAACGCCTGACGCCGTATCAGTGTGAAATGCTGGGGCGTGTCGATGGTAAGCAGGTGGCCCACCAGCCGCAAATAGCAAATCTGGTTTACGGTGGCCGCATGGGTAACAAAGACGCCGGAGATGGCTGGAAGTATCGCGGGCGTGGGCTTATCCAGATTACCGGGCTGGAGAATTACACCAGATGCGGCGTTGCCCTGAAACTGGATCTGGTGGCGAATCCGGGACAGCTTGAGCTGGAACGTCATGCCGCCCGTTCCGCAGCGTGGTTTTTTGTGACTAGAGGGTGTCTGAAATACTCCGGCGACCTGGTACGCGTTACGCAGATCATTAACGGAGGGCAGAACGGCATCGGTGACAGGCGAGAGCGCTTTGAAAAAGCAAAATCGGTGCTGGTATGAATCTGTTACCTGTATTGCTTAAAAAATTCTGGAAGCCATTAGCAGAAATACTGCTGGTGGCTTTTTTGTTATGTGCTGGTGCGTACTGGTGTTATTCACGAGGTTATCAGAAGGCGGATGCATCCTGGAAATTCCAGTGGGCGCAACGAGACCTTACTGATGCGACCACCGCATTGCAGCGTGAAGTAACCGAAAGAGCGAAAGAGCAGCGTCGCCAGCACGCCGCAGATGAAGAACGGAAAAGAGCCGATGAAGAACTGGCAAAAATACAGGCCGATGTTGATGCTGCTGAGCGTGCTCGCAGTGGGTTGCAACAGCAGCTCGCAGCAGTACAACGGCAGCTCGCAGGAAGTGAAACAGGCAGGCTTTCCGCTCTTGCCGCAGCAAGCCCGGCAAAAGCCGAGACCGGAATACTGCTCGCCCAGTTGCTTGGCGAAGCTGACGATCTGGCGGGAAAGTTCTCAAAAGAGGCTGATGAGCGTTATGTCGCCGGAAATACCTGTGAGCGCACCTATGACAAAGTAATAGGGCTCCATGATGAATAATGCCCGCATTTACGGGCATTAACTCTTAACGATTTTCTGGATGTACTCTCGCGTTGAGTGTATCGATAAAATCTTGTTTAGTTATGCCCACATTGTGAATCCAATTTTTAGCTCGAGCTGGAAGGAAAACTTCAAGCATACGTTGGTAAATTGCAACAGAGGGCATGTGAGAGTTCCGAGTGAGATCGTCTTTGCCGCTAAACCGTCCCATCCGTTTCAATAAACTACCAATCAAAAGAAACTTTGATTCGTTGTTACCGTCAAACCCAGGGAATGTGAGTGAGAATTTTTCATCGAAATTACGAATAGTTTCGGCAACCTCTGCTTTATCTTCCGCACTGAAACGTTCGTATGTGTATTGGAGAATGTCATACATATCATAGGCATCAACGAATAGTTGGACCTCCCAAGGGGTCTCCTCGTTTTCATCTTGAAGGCTTGGGTATTCCCAGGATAAAGCCCAGTAGTTATCCGTGCTGACTGCTTCGTCAATGAGGTCAGGATCAAATGAGTTTTCAATTTCTAATGTTCGGTGAATATCACTGAGCATCATGATCTGTAGTTTTTCTTGCTGTGAGTATTTCATTCTACATTCCTTGAATTAATAGAGCGTTGATACTGCGTTATCAAAGATACATCTGATTAAATAGTTTTCAAGAAACTGAGGGTTAAAATGGCAAAACCGGACTGCGAGTCTATTGAAAAGCATCCCTAGCCCGTTCTCTTTCAAGCCACTTGATTTCCTACTGTTGCAGGTAATGGAATAACTGCCTCCCAAAAAGGGTTTTGCCCAGGCAATCCCCGCCAATAAAGATGACATTTATTGAGATATTCATGAGCTGGGCAAGCGATACTCAACAAGTGCATATCAGCAACATGAGCTTGCTGATTTAATGGCGAAATCTCAAAAATAGGAGCGCTGGAAAATCTGTTGTCTAGCTTTCTGAAAGAATCTGCATCTGATAAGGATAAGCAACCAAAGGTAGACTGTAACCTTGATGGCTTGGTTGGATAATCTCTTTGTCTAATCAACTCGAGTATTATCTCCATTGGATGTCCTGCGTGATTAGTCATGGCAATGTTGTCAATCAAATATTGCTTCCCATGACGAGAATAATCACCTGGAAGCAATGCTGACAGATGTGTAGCAATATTGGGAGGCAAATGGTTGAAGCTCTCCGATGCTGTAATCACTAAGCCAGCGGAAAGTGGGTTTGGCATACCATGATGACCAGCACGGTCTACTGTGTAATAGATAGTCATAAAAACTCTTCGGGCAATAAAAAAATGTCACTCACCGCAAACAAGAGACGTTCTGTCGCGAGTACCTCATTGATTTAAACGCCACGCAAGCGGATATTCGGGCGGGGTACAGCGCAAAGACAGCTAACCGTACCGCGTCCGAAAACATGTCAAAACCTGACATCCAATCCAGAATTGCTGAACTCAAAGCGCAACGCAATGATCTGATTGGCATAAATGCGACATACATCCTGAATCGTCTCGTTAAGATAGACCAGACGGACGTACTCGACATCCTCAAAGATAACATGAGCCTCAGGCCGTGAGTGCTAAAAGGCGTCTGTACTTCGTGGACCATATGATTAAGCAGGGGGAGCTGGTGGCTGACAATATTGAAGTTAAGTTGGATTTTGACGCTCAGGTCATTCAGCGCCAGCTCATACGTCTGGAAGAACGTGAAATACCGTTTGCGATGGCACTTACGGCAACCAGAACAGCTAAGGCGGCGCAGATGGCACTGAAGGATGAAATCGGCCGTGTGTTCGACAACCCGACGCCGTGGATTTTGAACTCAACATATATTCTGGCCGCTAAAAAAAACAATCCCAAAGCTGTTGTTTATGCTCGGGAGTGGGGCGGTACACCTGCGCCAACTACGCTAACGCCGCAGATTGAAGGGGGAGAGCGCCAATATAAGCGCTCTGAAGGTGCATTGAGGGCTGGTGGTTATCTGCCGAACGGCTGGCAGGTTGCCCCTGGCCCCGGTGCAAAGCGGGATAAATACGGGAATATTAACCGGGGGCAATTGCAGCAAGTGCTGTCCGGTCTGCGTGTGCAGCGCGATGTGCATCAGAACCGCCGTCAGGGCAAGCCTACGGAGTTCTTTGTTATTCGTCCTGGTACGAGTAACCCGCTACAGCCTGGCGTGTGGCAGCGCGTTGGGCGGCGTCCTACGCTGATCCTTACATTCATTCAACGACCTAACTATTCGCAACGGCTTGACTGGCATGGTGTTGCTCTGCGGGCTGGTGAAGCGGCCTTCACTGATGAGATTGCAAAGGCTATTGATGAGTTACTTGCTAAGAAGTTCGACTAATATTCGCCGCGTGTGCGGCGTGCTGCGGCTGGCTCTGAGGGGCTGGCTGACAGCCTGTGTGATCACCTGCCAACCCCTTTGGGTCCTTCTGGCCAAGAGCGTTGAATGCGGGTCATTCGAACCCCGAGAATCGACTAGCTGAACGCCGGAAAAGTTAGGTTAAAAGTGATCGGTAAAAAGAATTGAATTATTTGATTGATTTATAGAAGGAAAATAGTGTTTTTAGCTGGTTTGCTAATGGTAAAAAGAAGATGGTTATTTATCTTAAATATCATCGAGTTACATCTGTTTTTTTAACCTTAAAAACAAAAGATTAAACAAAGCTCTTTATTTTCAGTCTGTTATATCTATTTTTTTACTCATTGCATCGATTTAGATCCTTTTTATCCATTAAAATGCAATAAAATCAGACAATTATGTTGTTTTCTTTTACCCTCCATGGGTAAAAAGATCCTCTAATTTCCTTTTTGTTTTCATTGGGTTACTCGGTTTTCTTTTACCGACTGACAATCGTGGTGAAAAAATGATGCTAAAAATCGAATATTTGCCGCGTGGCAAACTGCTTCGTTACGCTAAAAATTCACGAACTCACTCTGATGAGCAGGTGGATCAAATCGTCAACAGCATCCGGGAGTTTGGATTTACGAACCCGGTGCTGATCGACGAGGACAATGAAATTATTGCGGGGCATGGACGTCTGACTGCTGCTGAAGTTCTGGAGATAGAGAAGATACCTGTCATCAGGTTAACGGGTCTTACACCAAAGCAAAAAAAAGCCTATCGCATTGCTGATAACAAGCTGGCATTAAATGCCGGATGGGATATGCAGCTGCTTGCCGAAGAAGTCAGTGAGCTGGTTGATAGCGATTTTGACATTGAGTTACTCGGATTTAGCGATTCTGAGATTGACGATATGTTAAATGTTGAGCCTCCCCCATCTGAGGAAGATGACGCACCGCCGATCGTTCAGATTAAGTATCTCACCATTGATAAAGACCGTATCCCGGCAACTGATACAGAGATTGCGCTGTTACTGGATGTATACCGCCAGTACCACGATGCGCATGAGACCCATGAAGGGTTTGTGAAATACCTCGCTGACAGGTGCCAGTGATGGCCATCGTCAGTAAGTCAGAATTTGCGAGGCGAAAAGGCATCTCTCCGGCGATGGTCACAAAGTTATGTGCGTCTGGCCGGATACCTGTACTGAAAAGCGGAAAACTGGATTTTGATACAGCCAGTACTGCGTATGAGGCGAGTAAACAGGTTGGCCGGGAAGCTTCAGCCATTAACGGTAAAAAAGGCCACAGATCAACCGAGCCTGAACTACCCGGTGATGATGCTGGGTTAGCTGGTGGTTCGACTGCCGTCGCTGCACAGTTCAATAAGGCCAAGACCGCAGAAAAGGTTTATCAGGCGAAATTAAAAAAGCTGGAGTACGAAGAAAAAGAAGGATCGCTTATAGCTAAAGATACCGTTGCTGATGATGCTTTTCTCGCTGCAAACGAGTTGAGAAGTCGGTTGTTTAGTATTGCTCCCCGTGCCGCCCCGCGCTGTGAGGGAAAAACGGCAAGGGAGATTGAACGCATCATTGAGGATGAGATTAATTTTGCGCTTCAGGCGCTTCAGGAATCCCGATTTATTAAGCAGGAAGAATAAACCGCATGGGCGAAACAGTATGGAGCACCGCGTTTTTCCGTGCGCTTCGCCCAAAATCACGGCTAACCGTTTCTGAGTGGGCCGATAAATATCGTCATGTGGCGCCGGGAACTTCTCCCGAGCCGGGGCCGTGGCGCACCAGTCGAGTACCTTACCTGCGTGAACCGATGGATGTTATTGGCGATGCTGATACTGAAACGGTAGTCATGCAGTGTAGTTCGCAGATTGGTAAGTCAGAAATGCAGCTCAACGTGATGGGGTATTTTACCGATCAGGAACCCTCACCACAGCTGATGATTTACCCGACAGTTGAAGCAGCTGAAGCCTTTTCGAAAGAGCGTATCGATCCCACCTTTAAGTATTCTCCGGGATTAAAGAATAAGCTCCGTGAAGGGAAAGAAGGTCGTGGCGCGGCTAAAAAGTCCAGCACTACGATCCGTATGAAACACTATGCGGGGGGGTATGTGGCGCTGGTTGGCGCTAACTCGCCAGCTGGTCTTGCTTCTCGTCCAATTCGAATATTGTTAGCTGATGAAATCGACCGTTACGGTGTGACGCAGGAAGGCGATCCATTAAAGCTGGGTATTCAACGAACGACAAACTTCCATAACCGCAAAAAAGTGTTTGTTTCTACCCCTGTGTTAGAAAAAACGAGCAACATTCATAAGTGGTTCAAGCTCTCGGATCAGCGTTATTACCATGTGCCTTGCCCCTGCTGCGGGGCTATGCAGGTACTGAAATGGTCGCAAGTGAAATGGGATAAGAACGACATGGGGGAAGCGTTGCCTGAAACGGCTCGCTACGAATGTCGTGAGTGCGGCGATGTTATCCGTGGACCAGGGAAGCCAGATGTTGACTGGCTGGCTAAAGGGGTCTGGATTCCGAAGCACCCCGAAATAAAAGGTATTGTCGGGTTCCATATCAGCAGTCTTTATTCTCCGTGGGTAGCATTGTCTGAGCTCGTAGCTGAGTTCGCCGAAGCGACAAAAAACCGCGATAAAAACGGCTTAATGGAATTCATCAACCTGAAGTTGGGTGAACCGTGGAAAGAGGACGCGAAAGAAGAAATTGACCATGAGTATCTTCTGCAGCGTCGTGTTCGGTATGAGGATTTTTTACCTGACGGCGTATTGCTTCTGACCGCGGGTGTTGATGTGCAGGATAGTTATCTGGCCGCTGAAGTTGTGGGATGGGGGAAAGGCAAAGAATCCTGGGGGATTGAATACAAAATATTCATGGGGGACCCTGCTCAATCTGCTGTCTGGCAGCAGCTGGATGAGTTTCTTCTCCGGTCGTGGCAATTCCGTGACGGCCAGCGCCTGTCGATAGCCGCTGCATGTGTTGACTCCGGCGGTCACTTCACAACAGAAACTTACCGGTTCACAAAATCTCGCGAATCTCGTCGAATTTACTCAATTAGAGGGCGCGGCGGTGTGGGGCTGCCATTCATTGGCAAACCGAATAATAACAATCGCATTGGTGCAATGCTGTTCAATCTCGGCGTGGATGATGGGAAAGGCACTATTATCGCTCGCATCAAACTTCACGACCCAGGCCCCGGTTATATGCACTTCCCGGTCGATTCAGAGCGAGGGTATGACACTGAATACTTCAAAGGTTTGCTCTCAGAGAAGAAGGTCTTTGAATACAAAAATGGTCAGACAAAAGAGAAATGGGAAAAGATTTACAACCGAAATGAGCCACTCGACTGCCGTAACTATGCGTCTGCGGCGATGGAAATACTAAACCCCAACTTTGACTGGCTTGCCGAGCAGGAACAACGAGGAAACGTCTATGTTCAACAGCAACAGCAAAGCACGCAAAAAAAACGGCGACGAGTCAGAAGTCGCGGAGTTACCGCATAGGAGAAATATCAATGAGTTATGAGGCCATTTCGCTAACTGAAGCTCAAGAAATGCTGTCGGTCTGGAAAGAGGCATACCGGGCTATCGCAATCGGTGGACAGTCCTATAAGTTGGGAACAAGGCAGTTAAACAGAGCGGATCTTTCAGAAGTGAGAGAGCAGCTTGACTTCTGGCGTAATGAGGTCGAGCGGATGACTGCCGGTACTCGCCGCGGACCGCGTGTTAAACGCGTTGTAGTGAGAGATTTATGAACATTCTGGATAAGGTCATTGCACCGTTTTCACCTCAAAGAGCGCTAAACAGGGCTGTGGCAAGGAAGAAACTGGAAGCCATTAATAATTTAGGTTACGACCGCCACGGTGCAAGTACGCATAAGAAATCAATGCGCGGCTGGTTTAGTCGAGCTGGCTCGCCGGATGACGATATCGTTAAGCCACTGAATATATTGCGGGAACGTTCGCGTGATCTTTTTATGGGTAATCCTCTTGCGACAGGAGCCATAAAAACGATCCGAACCAATGTTGTTGGTTCAGGGCTAAAGCTCAACGCTAACATCGATGCTGAGTTTCTGGGCTTGTCACCGGAAGAAGCGAGATTATGGGAAAAGAATACGGAGCGTGAGTTCCGTCTATGGGCTGATTCAGTGAACTGTGACGCATCAAGAATGTGTACATTTGGTCAGCTTCAATCACTGGTCCAGATATCGGCGTTGTCGTCTGGTGATGTGTTTGCCACGCTTCCCGTAATAAAACGGAAAGGGGTTATCTATGATTTGTGCGTTTACCTCATAGAAGGTGATCGCGTTTGTAATCCCGATACCACTGTTATCCCTGATATGTATGGCGGTATTGAACTAGGTGAATACGGCGATCCGGTTGCTTACTGGATTGCTAAGCACCACCCCGCGAGTACATCCAGCTTTGTCCAGAGGAAGTGGGAACGAATACCGGCTTATGGCAAGAAAACGGGGCGACGTAATGTTCTCCATGTCATGCAGGATTGGGAGCGGCCTGGACAGCGGCGCGGTGTTCCTGTCTTGGCTCCAGTTATTGAAGCGCTGAAGCAGTTGGGTCGCTACACAGATGCGGAGCTGGTCGCTGCGGTTGTTTCTGGGTTATTTACTGTATTCGTTAAAACGGAGGCTCCTGAAGGGCCAATAGGTGAGGCTGGTATTCCTCAATATGAGCAGATCGATAATCACGATGAAAATACGATCGAAATGGGGTCTGGATCTGTCATTAGCCTTGGTGATGGGGAGTCAGTAGACACAGCTAATCCTGGGCGACCTAATACTGCATTTGATGGTTTTGTCGTGGCTATTTGCCGCCAGATTGGTGCTGCGCTTGAATTGCCATACGAACTGCTGGTTAAACACTTCACAGCCAGCTATAGCGCTAGTCGTGCAGCTCTTCTGGAAGCCTGGAAGATGTTCAGGATGCGGCGAGAGTGGATGGTGTTGTCGTTCTGCCAGCCCATTTATGAGGAATGGTTATCTGAAGCAGTGGCGAAAGGCCGGGTTATCGCACCCGGCTTTTTTTATGGGCCTGAATATAAGGCGGCCTGGTGTGGCGCTCAGTGGTATGGCCCATCTCAGGGACAGCTCGATCCTCTGAAGGAAGTGAAGGCGGCGAAAATGCGTGTAGAAGAAACGTTCTCTACACGAGAGAAAGAAGCCGCTGAAATGTCCGGTTTGAACTGGGAAGAGGCCGCGCAGATTAGCGGAAGAGAAGAAGCTACGCGACGAGATCTGAAGCTGGCTAGTACGCCTGATGTACCTGAAAAACCTGATGAAGAGGAACTAAATGTCTAACTGGTGGAATATCAAAAACTCAGCGGGGGAAGATGATACCCCGGCTGAAATGCAACTCTACGGCTATATCGGGGAATGGGATGATATTTCTTCCGCTGAAGTCGTTAAGCAACTGAAGGACATCACGGCTAAAACCATTGTTGTCCGCATCAACAGCTATGGCGGCTCAGTTTTTACCGCGCAAGCGATACTCTCTTCCCTGAAGCGTCACCCGGCTAATGTCACCGTCTATATCGATGGTATAGCTGCATCGGCCGCAACCATCATTGCGATGGCCGGGGATAAAATCATCATACCGGCTAACGCAATGATGATGATCCATAACCCGTGGACGTTTGCCGCTGGTGACTCAGAAGAGCTTCGTAGCATCGCTGAAATGATGGATAAAGTCAGAAATAGCATCCTGGCCGCTTATCGTGAAAAAACGGGGCTTTCTGACGAAAAACTTATTGAGTTGATGGACGCCGAAACCTGGTTCAGTGCCGATGAAGCTGTTGAGCTGGGCTTTGCCGATGAAGTGGAACAGCCAATGCGCCTGGCCGCATCTCTTAACAACGGCGTTTTCTCCCTGAATGGTATGAGCTTTGACGCTTCCCGCTTTGCTCACCTACCTGATTCACTCGCCAAATTAACAGTACCAGATAACAAACAATCTGCGGTGCCGACCGCGCATAACGAGGAGGAGATTGTGGATCTCGAAACCCTGAAAAACAAACATCCTGATTTATATAACCAGGTATTCAATGCAGGTAAAGATGACGGTGTGAAGGCCGAACGTGATCGAATTAAGCAAATTGAGGATTCAGTTATTCCCGGGCATGACGAATTGGTCAACAAAGCCAAATTCGAAACAGGGGTATCTGCTGAAGCATTGGCTCTGGAAATTATGAACGCGGAGCGCGGCCGTAATGCCGCGTATCTGCAGAACAGAATGGATGATGCCGATCCGCTGAAAAATGCCGTTGATACCCGGGCACCACAGAATAAGGGTGAGCAAGAGGTTGAAGCAGTGAAAAACAGCATTGGTTCGGCATTTCAAAATCGTAACAAGCGTTGAGGGGTAGGACATGCAGGAAACTTTTACTCATGAACCAGACAACCTGGTTATATCTGGCGCCATGCCAGCTGTACCAGTCAATATCAATGTAGCCAGCGGTGTTATTGAGCGCGGCACGTTGCTTTCCTTCGTCAGTATTGATCCCGCAACCAACGTAGTTACGGTTGCAGCGATTGACCTGACCAGTGCGAATGCGGAAGAAAAATTGCCTTTCTGTATTGCCCAGCATCGTATCGATGCTTCTAAAAAAGCATGTCGTGGAACTGCGTGGGCGACCGGAGTATTCAATAGTCGCAAAGTGATTCTGCCAGCTGGTGTAAAGGTTGCTGATGTATATCTGGCCTGCCGTAAGGTCGGTTTATTCCTCAACGACGCTATGCCTGACCCTGTGGCCTGAAGGAGCTGAATAAACATGCCAAATATTGATATTTTTGAACGTCGCACGATGCTGGAGCCGGTCATACAGAACTTTGAACCACGCCGCTTCCTTCTGCGTACATTTTTCCCTGGTATTTCGACCTTCAACACTGAAAAAGTGGATCTCGACTTTGTTCGCGGTGGTCGCACTATGGCGCCATTTGTTGGTAAAGGGTACGGCTCAAAAACGGTTGAGCGCCACGGTTTTGAAACAAAAACGTTACGGCCACCGCTCGTTGCACCTGATTTAGTTACTACTGCAGAGCATCTTCTTAATCGCCAGCCAGGTGAGAATATCTATAACTCTAAATCGCCACAGGAACGCGCCGTTGAGCAATTAGGTAAAGATCTGGTTGAACTGGATGATATGGTCAACCGTCGCGAAGAATGGATGTGTTCTCAGGTTCTTTTCAGCGGTATGGTTGAAATCGTCGGTACTGGTGTAGAAGAAACAGTATATTTCTGGCCGGATAATGATGCTGATAAACCGTATCTTGAACTGACTGGTGATGACCTCTGGACATCGGCTGCATCTGATCCACTGGTCAATGTGCGCAACTGGAAGCGTAAGGTGTCATTAACATCTGGTTTTACCCCGCGCGTTGCAGTCATGGGGGCTAAAGTTGTTGATGCCTTCGTTGCAAACGAAGCTATCAGTAAGTACCTGGATAACCGCCGTAAGGAGTTAGGTAAGATTGAGCCTAAAGATCTGGAAGAGGGCGTTACATTTTACGGTACCATCGAAGGCGTTGATTTCTATGGCTACGATGAACTGGTTTACAACGACGTAAGCGGAAAAACAGAACCGTTGGTACCTGAAGATAAAATTCTTCTCGGTGCGCCGGGACGCGGTGAAATGCTCTATGGGGCGGTTGTACTGGCCGATGAAGCGGAAAAAAGCTTCACGCTGGTGGAATCACCTCGTGTTCCCGATACCTGGGTAAGCCGAAAACCAGAAGGACGTTTTGTCGCGATGAAGTCCGCGCCGTTGCCTAACCCCGGCGTGGCGGATGCTTATCTGGTTGCTAAGGTGGTGTAAATGGCCCGTTTAGTTAAAAACATCGATACCCGTCAATACGGCTCGCTTAAAGCGGGCCGTTTGCTTGATGGGGTTTTGCCAGAATCAAAAATTGCGGAGCTAATCGCTTCAGGTCATGCTAAAGCGACTGATGGCGACGAACCCCTCACTGATACCGGAAAAAACGCTGAGCACGCCGCTGAAGCGTTTGAAATAGCATTCAAGCGGGGTTATCGGCATGGTTATGCTGCTGCGGTAAATGATGCTGTTGATGAGGGGCTAATCAGCGCGGAAGAGGCTGGCACTTGTATTTTCAATGTTAGCGAGATCGATACAGATATCGCTAACACGAATATCAATACAGGTGTTTCTGGTGGAGATAACACCAATTCTTCCGATAGCGTTGCAGAGGAAGGCATAAAGCCAGAAAAGGACCAGGCTAAGGCTTCTGCGAAGGAAAAAAAATCAAAGGCGTAACATTCGATGAACTCTTTTAAAGAGATAATGGCGCAGGATATTTCTGCGGTATTTATGAATGAGAAAGAGTTTGCTGACATCTACAACATTGACGGCAAGGACATCCTTGCCGTTCTGGATACAGACCTCGTTCACGAACGTAATAAGCGCTCATATGCTGAGTTTGCTGAGGGTGTAAATCAGGAGCAAATAACGCTATTTGCTTCGCGTAATGATTTTGCTCACGTTCCTGTTAAGGACCAATTAATGGTTATTAACGGTCGTAGCTATGTTGTGAATGAGGCCGCAGATAATTCAGGGGTGTTAGAAATAACTCTGACTATCAATACGAACAGAGGTATGCCAATTTGAGCAATCTGTTGATTGATGCAATAAAAAGTCGGTTAGAGAAAGAGATTTGCCCTAACCTGTTGATACAGGGGCCTTCAGAGGATGAGAGGGATACAGACGTTAAGTTGTATGTTCCCACTATCTTCAAAGGTTTTTTACCACCAAAATCAGCCCCAGACCCAAATAAACCTCCAGAGTTTCCTCACATTATTATCCGACCTACAGAAGGGGGAATGCAGCCTGACATGGATACTGTTCGGGTGAAATTCCTGCTGGGTGGTTTTTGTGAAGATCCAACCGGATATGAATGGTTAATGATTGTTCTTGGCCGAATGGCTAAGGATTTTCAGGAAAACCCTGTTCTGGATATGCAGTATGAATTTCAGAACGATATCCACTGGAAGTTGTTCGATGATCAGCCATATCCTTTTTGGGTAATGGAGGCGATTGGTTCCTGGTCAGTAATTAAACCTCAAAATACTCAATTTCAGGACGATCTCTAATGACTACTGAGAAAAAAAACGCGAAAGCGGCGGGCGCGGCTACGCCAAAAAAAGAAAATATCCCGACATTAATTTATATCGGGCCAACAATTCCTCAAATTTCATTGCTGAAGCACAGAATATATCGGAATGGTTTGTCGGTGGAGTGTGAAAAGCTGATAAGCGTTATTCCAGGTGCTAAACAACTCTTTGTTACTACTGCTGATTTTGCTGATGCAGAAAAGCGGCTTAGCGATAAAACCAGTGTTGAAGCTGTGATGTATTCGCGTGTTTTTGCAGCGATGAAGGAGATTAATTAATGGGCTACCGTCACGGTATTTATACATCTGAAATACCTACTTCAATTACACCTCCAGTAAACGTTAGTGCGGGGTTAATTGTTGCGCTTGGTACTTCTCCAGTAAACCAGCTTGATAATCCATCATCTGCGGTTAATAAACCGGTTATTGCATACACCTATGCCGAAGCCGTTTCAAAGATAGGTTTCAGCACTAACTTTGAAAAATATACTTTGAGCGAAGTGATTAAGGTCGCTTTTGGTATCTATGGCGTGGCTCCGGTTGTGTTTATCAATGTACTGGACCCGGCAAAACACAAAGCAGACGTTGTCGATGAAGCCGTCAAACTTTCAGGCGGTAAGGCAACACTGGCTAAGGATGGGGTTCTCTACGACTCTGTTGTTGTAAAAAGTGCTGCGCCCGATGCGGCCGTTCTTGTTGTTGATACCGACTATATTCTTGCTCTTGATGACGATGGGTATACGGTCATTACCGCAATCACTGGTGGGGCTATCAAGGATAAAGATGCAGCGCTAACCGTAAGTTATACACACCTTGATCCTGATGCAGTGTCCAAAGATGACATTATCGGCGGTGTTGATCTTAACACTAAGTTAAGTACCGGCCTTGAGCTGCTTGCTGACGTTTACCCGCACTTTAAACTGGTTCCCGGCCAGGTGATTGCGCCTGGATTTAGTACGGACAGTGAAGTTGGCCAGTTAATGGCGACTAAATCCGCGATGATAAGCGAGCTGTTTAAAGCTGAAGCGTTAACTGACGCCCCAACCGATACGGCGATAATCAGTGATTACTCAGCGGTACCGGAATGGAAGCAGAACAATAACCAGCTCGCCGCGAACCAGACTGTATGTTGGCCGATGGTGAAGCTGGGAGACACCATTTATTACCACTCCACTCATCTGGCAGCTGCAACATGTCTGATGGACAGTAAAAACGGTGATGTTCCTTCACGTTCTCCGTCGAATATCACATTGCAAATGGATGGTGCTGTTCGTAAAGATGGCTCAGAGGTTTGGTTGAATAACAGTCAGGCCAACTATCTGAACGGTCAGGGGATCGTAACCAGCCTTAATTTTGATGGCTGGAAATCCTGGGGAAACCGCACCGCAATTTATCCAAAAAATACAGACCCGAAAGACGCGTTTCGTGTCGGGCGCCGAATGTTTAACTGGACAGGGAATGCGCTAATTTTGACACACTGGTCAAAAATAGATGACCCTGCTAACCGACGGCTTATTGAGTCAGTCGTTACCAGCGCTAATATCTGGTTTAACGGTCTTACCGGGAATCAGGACATTGCTGGCGGTAAGGTCGAATTTAATCAGGCTGAAAATCCGACGACGGCGTTGATGGATGGGATCGTTAAATTCCATGTGAAATTTACTCCATACTCTCCGGCGCGAGATATAGAGTTTATTATGGAATATAACCCCGACTATTTATTGAATCTGTTTGGCTCAGCTAATTAACAGGGGGTTGTTTTGAGTAATCAAATTCCAGAACGTTTAATTAACTTCACCGTTTATGGTGAAGGTAGCCGTATTATTGGCATAGCTGATGCTAAATTACCGTCCATTGAAATGATGACAGAGACAGTTTCAGGTGCCGGAATTGCAGGTGAAATTGAAACCGGGACGCTCGGACACTTCAAATCAATGAGTGTTTCGCTGAAATGGCGAACATTAACAGCTGATGGTACAAACCTGTTTCTTTCTTCATCGCATCAGGTGGATTTCAGGGGGAGTCAGCAGGTCTACGATGCGGGAACCGGTAAATATAAAACCGTACCAATCCGCGCTTCAATGAAGCTGAATCCTAAGAAATTAGATCTTGGTTCGTTACAGGTATCAAAAGCGACTGATACTGAAAATGAATTTGAGGTTCTGTATCTCAAATTATTTATTAACGGAAAGGAAGTTCTTGAAATAGATAAGTTGAACTATATCTGCATCTTTAATGGCGAAGATATCCTTCAGACTGTTCGTGATGATTTAGGGCTCTAAGGGGATAAGATGGAAATTATTGAATTAAGTAAAGAGTATCGTTTTGAAGATTATGAACCAACGTCAAAAATAGTTCTTAACCTGGACGAGTTGAAGGGGGCGGATATTTTAGAAGTGACTGACGTATTACAGGCTCAGGGGCATGTTTCTGCTTCAGCTGCATTAGATAATAAAGTCCAGGCTGCGTTAGCTGCTCGCTGTCTGGATCGTCCGGTTGAGTATATTAACGGCTTGCCAGCGCGTGACTTCGTGAAAATCTGCCAGAGGGTACAAAGTTTTTTGCTGGCGTAGGGTTCGATCCACGCACCCCAATGGATAAGCAAGTCATGAGGGCCGCTCGTTCCCTCTCTCAATCAGAACAATTCACACCGATTTCATACTGGCTCTCGCTTCGGCTGAGTCGCCTTATCGCCTGGATTGAGCTGTTTAATGAGGATAATAAATAATGGCCAGCAATAAGAACTTTCAGCTGGCTTTTGAAATAGGCGGCAAAGTTGCCGCCTCTCTCCCAAAGAGTTTTAACGTTGCTCATCAGGCAGTGGCGAAACTTAACTCTGAGTTAACCGATCTCAGAAAAGACCAGGGCGAGGTTCAAAAGCTTCAGGCGATGAAAGCCAGGGTTGGGCAGACGGCGCTTGAATACCATAAAGCGGCCGCTCGCGTGGAAGAGCTGCAGCGGCAGATAAGTAATACCGAGAACCCAACCCGGGCGATGATCCGGGAGTTTGAAAGGGCAAAAACTCAGTCATCAAATTTACGCACATCGTTACGTTCACAGCGTGACGAGCTCGCTTCGCTGAAAAACGCCTACGGTGGGGCTGATACATCAGCTAAGGGGCTGACAGCTCGTGAAAAAGAGTTGAAACTCAGCATTGATCGCAATCGTGAAGCTCAGTCTCGCAGCGTAGAGCAGGTAATCCGCTATAAAACAGCACTGGCTCAGGCCAGGACTAATATTCTGGATGCAAAACGGGCTCAGGATGAACTCAACCGTTCGCTGGAGAAACGCCGCGAGCTGAAAATGGAACAGCTCGGAGAAGCCAAAGGCCAGTTAGTCAGATCCGGTGTACAGACTACAGCTGTAGCTGCCGGGGTATTTGCTGCGGCCAATAACACGGCTAATTTTAACCGTGAGAACAAAATGATCGGCCTGACAGCAGATATGAAGCCAGCTGAGGTTCAGGCTATGGGCCAGGCGATGCTTGTCACCGGGGCTGCGACAAACCAGTTTGCGTCTGATATTCAGGCGGCTCAGGGCTTCCTGGTTGCAGCTGGTCAGGATTACAAAGAAGCTCAGGCTAACCTTCTGACAATAGGGCGTACTGCGACTGCAACCGGCTCAGACATACTCGATGTTTCCAAAGCATCCTTTACACTCAGCGATGCTCTTAAAATCGATCCCTCTCAAATGAAAACAGCTATGGGGATTCTGGTTCAGGCGGGTAAAGAGGGGAACTTCGAATTTAAGGATATGGCCAAAAATCTTCCTGTTCTTGGCGCCCAGTTCCAGGCCTTGAAAATGGGAGGGAATGAGGCTGCAGCAACAATGGGGGCTGCACTACAGATAGCCCGTAAGGGGGCATCAACCTCTGATGAAGCCGCCAACAACATGAATAACTTTATGGCGAAAATCCTTTCGCCTGAAACGCTGAAGAAGGCTCAAAAGAACTTTGGCGTTGATATGTACAAAATCGTTACTTCCGCACAAAAGAAAGGACAGAACCCGTTTGAAGCGGCAATGAAGTCTGTCATCAAAATGACCAAAAATGGCGATCAGAAATTACTGGGTGAGCTTTTTGGTGATATGCAGGTGCAGAACTTTGTCCGGCCAATGATCCAGAACTGGGAAGAATACCGACGGATTAAGGAAACCTCTCTTGGTGCTGGTGGTGCTGTTGTTGAGCGCGATTTTGCGAATATCACCAAAGATAATGCGGAGCGTTTAAAGCAGCTCCGCATTCAGGCCAGTAATGCCGCACTGAGCTTTGGCCAGGCACTACAACCAGCATTAAACGCGGCGCTTGGTGTCCTGGTGCCATTGCTTACTAAAGTCAGTGAGTTTGTCGCAAATAACCCCAATCTGGTATCGCAGATTGTATTGACGGCCGGGGCGTTACTGGCAATGAGAACCGCGGTTATTGCCTGTCGTGTGGCGATGCTGGCGCTGTCTGTAGCAACAAAAATGACTCCTTTTGGCTGGATACAGCTGGCTATATCAGCTCTCGTTGCGGCCGGGGTTTTGCTCTATCAGAACTGGGACAAGATCAAGGCCTGTGCGGTAAAGGTGTGGCCAACAATCAGGGAATATGGCGTTAAGGCTCTTGAAGGACTGAAATTTGTATTCATGAATTTTACGCCTGTTGGCTGGCTGGTACAGGCCTTCAAAGCGGGGGCTGACATACTTAACACCATCAACTGGAGCGACTCCGGGGCTAAAATTATTGAAACCCTGATCACCGGTATTAAATCGAAAGCCAGTGCTCTGGTTGATGAGGTGAAGGGTGTTTTTGCGACCGTTCGTGAGTACCTGCCATTTTCTGACGCAAAGCGCGGGCCATTCTCTCAACTGACTAAATCCGGTGGCGCAATAATGGCCACGCTGGCCTCTGGAGTTAACGGGAGTAACAGCCTCCAGACTGCAATTTCAGGTAAGTTCGGGCAGACCCGCTTTTCTCCTCATGGAATATCAGTTGCAGGAGGCCTGTCATCTCGCTCGGGAGCCTCCGGGGGCGCCGTCATACCGCCTGGTGGGATTACATACGCACCAGTGATTAATCTTCCCCCTGGTTCACCAAAGGAAACAGAAGCGGCTGTACAGAGGGCGCTGGACGCGGGTTACTCAGATTTTGAGAAGAAAATGAGCGCCCACCTTTTTCAGAGTCGGAGGTTAAGCTTTGGATAATTACAGGACCATACAGGGCGATGCCTGGGACAGCATTGCCGCCAGACTATATGGAAATGAATATCTGTCTTATCTGCTTGTTGATGCCAACCCAAAGCACCGTTTAACGGTGCTTTTTTCTGCCGGAGTCATCCTGACTGTTCCTGATGCACCTGCAAAGCCGGCAACCGTGAATAACCTGCCACCGTGGAAGCGAAACAGTGTTACGTAAAACTCTTTTTGACGTGATTTACCAGAATATGGATATCACGGCTGACATGCAGCCTGACATTCTCTCAATATCGTATACCGATAATGAGGATGGCCAGGTTGATGACATCGCTATTACGCTGAAGAACGACGACGGGAAATGGTCTGGCGACTGGTCACCTGAAAAAGGGGACTTTATTCGTCTTGTCTTTAAGCCATTCAATCAGATAGCGCTGGAGTGTGGCAGTTTTCAGGTTGATGGTATCACATCGTCTGGCCCTCCTTCTGTTGTTGAGGTTAGCGCGGTATCTGTACCCGTAGCCGCTGGTGTACGCCGTGATTTGAAAAGCAACGCCTGGGAGAAAACTACGCTCAGGGATATCGCTACATCAATAGCGAAGCTGGCCAACCTTGAGCTGATGTTTCTTATCGATGAGGGCAGTAATCCATATTACGAACGTGAAGACCAGATGGAGGAAAGCGACTTAAAGTTTCTCCATCGTCTTTGTCAGGATGAAGGCGTGTCCTTAAAAGTTACGGATAGTCAGCTTGTGATATTTGCTCAGGAAATGTTTGAGGAAAAAGAGCCAATAGCAACCCTGACGCTGGGTGTTGATGAAATTATTCGTTATTCCTTTAGTGCTCAATCTTCTGATTTGTATAAGAGCTGCACCTGCAAATATCGGGTACCTAAAAAAAGAAAATCACTGGCGTATACCTGGGAAGATCCTTCTGTTGAAGATGGCGCCAACCTCAAAATCAGAAAACTGGTCGCAAACCTCGATGAGGCGAAGCGTAAAGCGAAAGCGGCGTTGAGATTAAAAAACAGATATCAGAATACCGGTTCTTTGGTGTTGCCTGGTGATACCCGACTTATTGCAGGCGTCACGCTCAATTTAGCCGGGTTTGGTAAATTTTCTGGTAAGTATCTGGTTTCAAAAGCAACTCATGCCATTAGTAACGGTGGGTATACAACATCGGCCGATATTCGTAGAGTCATTGAAGGATACTGAATGAACGATTTAGAAACATTGATTCGCCAGCTTATCCGGGTTGGTGTGGTGTCTGATATTGATGAAAAAGGAGTGACGGCCAGAGTCACTTTTGATGATCAGGACAATGTGACCTCAGCCAGTTTGCAGGTCATTGTGAAAAATACGGATGAGAATGCTGATTACTGGATGCCTGATGTTGGTGAGCAGGTTTTATGCCTGTTTTTTCCCGTTGGACCGCAGCAGGGTTTTATCCTTGGCAGCTTTTACGATGAAACGCATACCCCTCCTGCAAACACCGTAAACAAGCGCGTTATCAGATTCAGGAATGGAACCCGTATTGAGAATGACAGGGAATCAAATTCATTGCTGGTCGATGCTGTTGGTGATGTGACGGTTAAAGCCACAGGAACCGTCACGATTGATGCGCCGGAAACCATCATAACGGGTAATGCCACAGTGAAAGGTCTGCTTACCTATCTTGGTGGCCTGAAAGGTAGCTCTGAAGGTGGAACTGCTGCGGATATTCAGGGTGAGATTAAGGTTACGAGTGGAGATGTAGTGGTGGACGGTATTGGCGTTAAAAAACACCACCATGACACACAAGGGGAATATGCCCCTACATCGGAGGCAAAAGCGTGATTGTTGGCATGTATGGATCAATGCCGTTTGTGGCGTCGTCAATGGTGGTGAATACGTTCGCCAATTTTAAACGTACATCAAAACGCCGCCTGGCCCGACATGAAGTTATCGGCCTCAAACCGGTTCTGGAAGATATTGGACCGGATCTCGATGAAGTGAGTTTTACCATGCGCCTTGATACAACGCTTGGTGTAGTGCCGCTGGCTGCGTTGTCATTACTGCGATTTATGCATAATGCACAGGAGGTTAACCCGGTTGTCATTGGTATCCAGTATTTCGGAAATTTTGTGATTTCTGACATTGATGAAGGCTGGACGTATCTGGGCCCGACAGGAAATCCCCGGGTGATTAATGTGGGTATCAAACTACTGGAGTCGGGTCAGGCCTCGCTCGCCGAAGCGTTGGTAGATATTGCGGGTGATGTTGAATCTAAAACTAAAGGTGCATTAGGAAAATTATTATGAGCAAAGACACCTGGCCAGTATCAGCGTCTTCGTATCGTATTAACTGGGCGCCACAAACTGTTGTTGAAGAAGTTCTGCAGAATGTCTCGACAATTCTGGCCACTCAGACTGGTACGGTCCCCTATTCACGAAAACTGGGGGTCACGTCCGGTCTGGTGGATAGCCAGACACCTGTTTTTATTGCTATGGCCACGCGAGAGATTATTCAGAAAGTCAGTGAGTTTGAACCTCGCGCGATTATCCATTCAGTCAGTTTTGACAAGGCGAATGCTTCAGATGGCGTTATACGGCCGAAACTGGTTATAGGAGTCAAAAGATGAATTTACCTCGAGGGGGGTTGCCTGATATTACCTTTGCGGACTCTGATCCTTCACAAATCGTTACCCGGGCTATAAGAGGATTCGAGGCAATCACAGGTGAAACACTGGCGCCAGCAGATCCGCGGCGCCTTTTTATTCAGTCGCTGTGCTCAGTGATTGTTCAGCAGCGCAAGGCTATTGATTATTCAGCAAAGCAAAACCTGCTGTCATATGCTACAGAAAGTAGTCTCGATCATCTTGGTTATATGACAGATACTCCAAGGCTTGAGGCTCAGTCGGCCCTCACTACGTTTGAATTCAGGCTATCAACAGTATTGACGGGAGCTTATACCATCCCGGCAGGTACACAGATTACGACCGGGAATAATGTTATTTTTCAGACTGATGTTTTAACTGAAATCCCGCCTGGTTCACTGAGTGGGACAGTCTCAGGACATGCTCTGGTGCCTGGTGTTTCAGGTAATGGTTTTTTACCCGGCCAGATTAATGCACTGATAACGCCTCTCCCCTATGTGGCCAGCGTCAGTAATCTGACGGAATCGAATTCTGGAGCTGATCAAGAGGATGATGATAACTATGCTGAGCGCATTCAGCTGTCACCGGAAAAACTTTCGACGGCAGGGCCCGAGGATTCCTATAAATACTGGACAAGAACCGCTAACCAGAACATCAAAGATGTGAATGTTTATACGCCTGCGGCCGGAACTGTTGAGATTCGTTGTCTGCTTAAGAACGGTGACATTCCATCTGATGAGCTTCTGGAGCAGATAGGTAATGTTCTTTCCGCCACTAATATCAGACCGTTTACTGATCATGTGATACCCAAAAAGCCAGACAAGGTTGATTATGATATTTCGATAAAATACTGGATAAGTACAGATGATAAAAGCAGGGCTACTTTAATTCAAAGTGAAGTCAATAAGGCACTTGAAGAATATAAGTTGTGGCAGCGTTCTGTTATGGGGCGAGATATTAACCCTGATGAAATAATATCGAGATTTAAAAATGCAGGGGCTAAACGCCTTGAAATAACCAGTCCGGTATTTACTGTAATTAGTGAAATTCAGGCGGCAAGAGAAAGAAATATAGAATGTACATATGAAGGGTTAGAAGATGGTTGATATCTCAGACATTAGTTTGCTGGATGTATTACCTCAGAATTTAGCTCAAAACCCTGATGTGATAGCTATGTCAAAAGCTATCGATGACGAACTACATGCAATTAATAATTTAATCCCTAAAACCACTATATATGGGCTAATTGATGGTCTTGAATCTGCGGTTCTCGACCATCTTGCATGGCAGTGGAACTCTGACACGTGGCGGGATAACTGGCCTGTTTCTCTAAAACGCTCAGTTTTTAAATCCATTATCAGGACTAAGCGCATAAAAGGGACCAGAGCGGCCGTTGAAGACGTTGTCAGCAGTCTTGGCGGTGTCGTTGATATCAAGGAGTGGTTCGAACAGTCGCCTCGTGGAGAACCATACACGGCTTCTATTGTTGCTTCAATTAACTCCTTTGATGGTGCTGTACCTTCGAAGGAGATGCTTGATGATGTAATAAGGAGCATAAAATACGCTAAGTCAGCCAGAACATTATATTCATTCTCACAGGCGGCTAATATTTCAGGCGGTATTAGTATTGCTGGTGGTCTTCAATCTGTATCGTATGTTCGGTTGACCGGAGAGGGTTAATAATTACCTTCTTAAATATTTATCTTTTCTAAAATTATTTAGTGACGGACTAAAATGGATAAATTAATATTCACAATAACTGACGCCGGGCGTCAGGCAATTATTAATGCCTCGAATACCGGGACCGAGAAGGTTGAAATAAAATCAGTTGGAATAGGTTCCAGTTATTATATTACCTCACCTGAACAAACTGATATTCATGATGAAATTAAACGAATAACTAGTATCGGTGGGGCGGTGATATCACCTGATACAATTCATGTATCAGCTAAAGATGACTCTCCTGATGAGTATGTTGTGCACACAGTTGGATTGTATACGGATAAAAATATACTCTTTGCCGTTTACTCCAGACGAATGCCGATAATTAATAAATCATCAGCAACCGTTATGTTGATTTCCAGTGATATTACGTTTAAGTCGCTGGATACAGCAAATATCACATTTGGGGATGTTGTATTTATTAACCCTCCGGCATCAGAAAGCGTTGTTGGGGGTTCCCGATTTGCGACCGCTGAAGAGGTTGAGGAAGGTCTGGACCCTGCTATTGCTGTCTCGGCGAAGCGCCTGAAAGGTGAGCTGGATAAGAAAGCAAATTTAGATAGCCCAAACCTTACAGGAACGCCTACAGCGCCAACGACCGCTGAATCTGATAATTCACAAAAGATAGCGACTACCGCGTTTATAAAACAGGTTCTGCTTGCTTACGCTAAGCTGGCCAGCCCTAATTTCACAGGGAAACCTACAGCTCCAACTGCTGATCAGAGTTCTAATGACACCCAACTTGCAACAACGGCATTTGTCAGATCGGCTATTGCAGCTCTTGTCGACTCATCTCCAGGGGCGCTGGATACTCTTAATGAGCTGGCTGCAGCGTTAGGTGATGACCCTAACTTTGCAACCACAATGACCAATGCATTAGCGGGTAAGCAGCCCCTTGATGGTACATTGACGAATCTGAGTGGAAAGGATGTTCCCGCGCTTCTCCAATACCTCGGTTTAGAAGAAACGATAAATCTGGTAAAAAATGCCGTTCCGGCGACACGGCGGGTTAACAGTAAACCACTGACCGGTGATATCACTTTGTGGGCGTCAGATGTGGGGGCCATTTCCGCCGGTGCTGTCGGAAAAATTACCGATAATGGCACGATGGCATCAGCTAATACTCCAGGATGGTGGCGGGTGGAGGTGTCGAATTCTGATACGGTCGCTGATTTTCCCACCTATCCGGATGGCAGCAAGCTGTACAGCTATGGATATCTGTTTGTTGAGAAAATCGGTGAAGTCTGGTTTCAGCACTATTACGCGCATATGGGCGCTAACGCAAAGCGTCAGGACTGGGGAACTGTACCGAATACCAGCCGCCCGTGGATTGTTGACTACAACACAGCTAATAAACCCACAGCAAATGACGTTCAGGCGCTGCCCATTGCCGGAGGGCGTCTTAACGGTCCGCTAAGCATTGGTACTGATAATGCGCTGGGCGGCAATTCGATCGTTCTTGGTGATAATGACACTGGTTTTAAACAGAACGGCGATGGCGTGCTTGATGTTTACTCGAACTACACACATGTATTACGTTTCATCGGTAATCTTGTGGAGAGCATGGTTTCCCTGAAAGTAAACGGAAACGCTGTAGCTACAGGCGAAGTACAGGCAGGAAATGGCACGTCACGCATGGCTGGTAACGGGGATATTTTTGGTAATGTCTGGAACGGCTGGCTAAGTACACATCTGAATAATAATCTCGTCGCAGATGTTCAATTAGGGGCTGGCACATCAGTGGTTACCTGGAACAATGCAGGTTCCTGGCCTAACACCCCCGGATATGTAGTTACCTCCGTCTGGAAAGATAATCAAGGCGAAAATATTGATGGCATTGCTTATGCGCCTTTGCAAAAAAGATTAGGTATTCAGTGGTATACCGTACAAGGGGGGACGGCATAATGAAAAAATATCAGGACATTAAAAATTTCAGACTTATTGACGCGCCCGTAAACAGGGGTAAAACTCAGTCTGAAATAAATATAGGTGCATATTTTCTGGAGTCAGAAGACGGGCAGGACTGGTATGAATGTCAGTCATTATTTTCTGATGATACCGCAAAAATCATGTACGACCATGAGGGGGTTATCTGGGGTGTTATTAATAAGCCAGTCCCGCAACGTGGAAACACATATGCTGTATCAATGCTGTGGCCGGTTAATATGTCTGTTGCGGAAATAGACGCTGCTGACTGTCCTGATGATTGCCGTGGTGATGGCTCATGGTTGTACAGAGATGGTAAGGTTTTACCCGTTCCGGTGGATTATCAGGCTAAGGCCGAAACCACCCGACAGAAACTACTTAACGATGCAGACAATGCCATTAAGGACTGGCGCACAGAATTAACGCTGGGGATTATCAGCGATGAAAATAAAGTCACTCTAATCAATTGGATGGGATACATTAATAAGTTAAAAAATATTGATTTTTCACAAGTTAATGATGAGGCCACCTTTGAAAAAATAAAGTGGCCTGAATTACCTAAATAATGTTTTACTGACTGGCTGGTTTATCCGGCCAGTCAGGATCAGATGCATCCACCCGACTGACCAGAACGCTGTATTGCTCCCAGACCTCCAGTCGTTGCCGTTCCTCATCGGTTGCGATACCCAGCTTTACTGCGCGCGAAAGTGGTGTAATAACGGCCTCGGCCTCTTCGAGCAGTTTGACCTTTTTCGCTTCTGCCTGCTGGCGTAGCTCCTCCGGAGAATAAACACGTTTACTCACCTGCTCACCATTAAACATCCAGCGTCCTGATACATCCGCCCGGCGATTAGCTGTGATATCAGGTAACTCAATAACGCTGCACCCTTCAGGATTTATTGCCGAAACATCTTTGTTAATATCCACAATAATATTATTTTTATCGTAGGCAATTTTTAATGAGTCGGCAGAAAATTTCTTCTGTTCCTCATACCAGTTTTTACCATCTTCATCAAACAGCCACACTACACCAAATTTTTTAGTGAGTTGATACTGGTCAGGCGTTTTTGGATTACCGGCTACGATATTTTTCAGATGCATCATAATTAAATACTCACCACGTTATACCACTGGTTGCCAATTAATTTCTGTATTGGGCGTCTGTGCGCTCCGTCAACCAGTTCATCACTATTGCCATTAGTGATACCGGTTATTACGTAACCAGAAGTGTCACTGAACCCCGGACCGTTCCATACCTGTGCATATTGCAGGCTACCCAGCCTGATATCCTGCACGTATCGGCTGTCAAAATTACCGTAGTCTGTTAGCGTTAATCGTCCGGTAACATTGATGGATTTTTTACTCTCCAGTGTGTCGTTCTGAAAGCGGAATACCTGAACACCATTAGCATAAATATCCAGGAGGCCATCGCCGTTTTGTTTTAAGCCGGTATCGTTATCGCCTAATACAATAGAACTACCTCCCAAAATATTAGGTGTACCGATACCGAGATTACCGTTAATTACGCCACCACTAACAGGTAATGCACCGACATCACCTGCGGATGGTTTTCGTGTTGTGGTATAAAATTCTGTCCAGTCAAGTTCAAAGCCAAAACCGTCGCGTGCCGAACGGTAGGAAATACCGCCATTCTTGTAATTCACACAAAACTGCACTGCCGGACAACTGCCGATATTCATATTAAAATGCAAAATCAGCTTGGATGCACCTCCAGTAGGAACGTTGTAAACCCCGCTGTTCCAGTTCCAGCCGACTGATTTGTCATTTTCCAGTGTGTAGTCTCCCGTCATCCCCAGCGCGAATGCATTCACATCAGCAGCTGACAAAGTGATATCACCGGACAGTGGTTTACTGTTAATCCGGCGTGTCGCCGGGACTGCACTTTTTGCCAGATTTATCGTTTCTTCTAAACCGACGTTTCTGAAAATGCAGAAAACGGTCGTAAATGGCATGTTCCCAGCCTTTTGCGAGGGTGCCTATTGTGCAAATTGGCTATGTGCGGGTATCAACAAATGACCAGAACACCGATTTACAGCGAAACGCGCTGAATTGCGCAGGATGTGAACTGATTTTTGAAGACAAAATAAGCGGAACGAAATCCGAAAGGCCCGGACTGAAAAAGTTGCTCCGGACATTAACTGCAGGAGACACACTGGTTGTATGGAAGTTAGATCGCCTGGGTCGCAGTATGCGTCATCTGGTCGTTCTGATAGAGGAGCTGCGGGAGCGTGGCGTTAATTTCCGCAGCCTGACCGATTCCATCGATACCAGTACACCAATGGGGCGTTTCTTCTTTCATGTCATGGGCGCACTCGCTGAAATGGAACGTGAATTAATTGTGGAAAGAACCCGCGCCGGGCTGGAAGCGGCAAGAGCGCAGGGGCGAATTGGTGGCAGGCGTCCAAAGCTCACCCCGGAGCAATGGGCGCAGGCGGGGCGCCTGATTAGGGCAGGAGTACCGCGACAGCAGGTAGCGATTATTTATGATGTGGGTCTGTCGACACTATACAAAAAATTCCCTGTTGGTAAATCAGTTAGTTATACAGGCGTGGAAATTGAAAGTTATCTACCGTCTTGATCTCCTCATCATCTGATAATACTGTTTGTATAAACAGTATTATCAGGAGCGGATATTATGCCCCGTCACTATGAGATAGAAATGGCCTGGCGTAACGCCATAATGTTTGAACCGAGTGGCAGAAAAACAGTTACAACAGGGAGATTTGTTCAGGAACTGGAGAAGGTAAACCATTACTGGAGCCTGCGCGAGGCAAACAGGTGGATCGAATGGCATGTGACTACGTTCAGGGATATATCGACGCAGGAAGGAGAAAACCGCACATTCCAGTTATTTAACCCTAACGGAGGGCTTTAAGCATGGGCTTTCCGTCTCCTGCAAGTGACTACGTCGAGCCCCGCCTGACTGTAGATATTTTGTGTGGTATCAACGCTAATAGTTGGATTGTCTATACATCAGATGGTTATGCAGTCGTTGACGTTTCACTGATTCAGCGGCAGGGAGATACAGTATTGATACGTTCTGACGGGGCATTACGTTTTGCAAAAATAATGGGGCAGGCGTTAATTATTGATGATGGTGAAGCGATTGAAGGCGAGGCGCTGGATGGTGTAGTTGTTATAGGAAAAGTTACGTATTTTATTAGCCGGATAAATTTTTCTGGCTGATTGATGTAACGTTGAGACCACGGTCCCAATTTTTTTACCTGACTGTATATGGTAATATCGCCAAGCGTCGTCTCCTGTCGTAGGTCAGACGCAGCCCTGCCGGCTTATATAATATAACGTCTGGTTATTTCATCAGCGATTCGTTTAATCCGATCAGCCTCGTTTGTGTGTTCCTTTAGTACAGTTCGCGAGAATGGAATCATAGTCTGCAGCTCGTTTGCTGGAATATCGTAATCAATACCAGTAGCTGCAGCCCGGATAAAATTTGTCACTGTATCGATTTCGACGAACGCATCGTCGACAGCTTCGCTAACTAGCTTTTGTTGCTCTTCCTGGTACTCTTTCAGTAATGTTTCAATTTTCTGGATCACTACCGGAGAAACGTTATTCAGCTGGAATGATACGGAATCCCCTTTGTACTTCGCCTTGATCCCCTGACCAAACAGGCGCTCACGCGTTGCAGGTTTTGTTGGTTTTTCGGCTACGTTATGTAACTGTTTCAGGATTTCATCAGTTTCGAATGACTCACCGTCTTTCTGACGTTTGGCAAGGTGCTGGGCAAACGCCAGTACAGCATCCTCATTTCCCGCGTACACCTTCGCCAGGGATTCACCGGCACGAGCACTCAGTTCATTGGGATTGCTGAATAATGCGATGATTTTTCGCGGCAGTTCGGCTGTTTTAATGCAGCGCATGATGATTTTCCGTGAGATATTTTCCGCCTCGGCCAGCTTACTGACGTTGTCACCAAACTCATTTTTTAGGCGGCGGGCATAGCGTTTCCCGCGCTCATAGGCGCTGGTCTGTCGATAGCTGTTGCCGATCGTGGATAACCAGGCCATCTGCTCGTCGTCCAGATCCCCGACCAGAACGCGGTATTCGCTGTGCGTATAAATCGCAGTCTGGCGGCGGCGACTACCGTCAGCTACCTCGATAATACCGGAAATTTTGCGGCCAAGTGCCGGATTTTGTTGTCCGGACGTCAGAAATGAAGGAATAAGGTCATCAAGAGCCGCCTGTGTCAGCAGCGCCTGGTCACGTTCGTTGCCAGACCAGACCATAGTGGCCCGTTCAACCATTTCCGCAGCTACGGTTTCCAGAGTGAATGTGACGTCACGGCCACAGACTGGCAGGGTGACATGGTTCCCGACCATGTTTCTCACACGCTCGCTCAACAAGAGCATACATTAAAGTTTGAAGGAAAGCACGACGTTCGGGTTCAGATCATCAATGGTGAGCCGTGGTTTTGCCTGAAAGATGTGTGTGAAATCCTCTCCGTTTCAGTTGCCAGCCCAACACGCTTCCAGATGAGCATGGAAGGGGTTACAAAAAATGTAATCCCTACAGGCGGTGGCAAACAGCAACTGACTTTCGTCAATGAATCTAACCTGTACCGCGTCATTTTCCGCAGCAATAAACCGGAGGCACGGTAGTTTCAGGATTGGGTGTTTAACGTTGTTTTGCCGACAATACGCAAAAGTGGCCGTTATGGGGTCAGTTTGGAGATCGGAAATTATTGTACGTTTAGCGCATTATTTAACCATAATAATTCGTAAGGGATTGATTTAGCGTCAGTGGCCTTTTAAATTATCGCGTATTCCGTATCGCATTTAGGTTATCCGATTAGACAAAATCCCCTGAAAACACTGTATAGCGCGGGACTACAACCCCACAGCGATAGGTAAGCCTATTAAAAAATAGGCTTACAGTACAATAATTCTTTATATCCAAACTGCCCCCTGAATGAAGTACGTGAAATCACGGAAAAATGGTTATCAGAATATAACGGTGAACGTCCGCATAAATCGCTGAATAATATGACACCGGAGGAATACCGACAGCACCATCATTTTGCCGGGATCTCAAAAAATGCATGGAACTAAAACGAGTCTATTTACAGAAGAGCCATCGTCTTCGGAGGAAAAATAAAAATACATTATTCCGCCCCGTTACCCGGCGCCAGGGATGCAAATTTTTTGGCGAATATTTTTCATAAGTCATAAAGAGCGGGAACCTATCGGCTCCCGCTCCTTACAATTCATTGAGTTTAAAACCTCTGCCGAAAATTAAAAAATGTATTTGTCTGTTACCGAATGGATAAGGCCATCGCGAAATAAATATCGTCAAGGCGTCACCGAGAGACCCTATAACTATTAAATTCATGTGTAATCATTGATGCTTTATAATATACATAGTGCGACTATAAGCCACATCTTCCGGATTAGTAATAGGATATCCTTTTACCCATGGTTTAATTAGTCTTCCATTAGTTTCCTGATAAATCGGAGCAATAGGCGCCTGTTCCCGAAGTATTCTTTCGGCTGCATTATAATCTGCATTGCGTGCCTGCAAGGTGTGCTCTGTCATTGCCTGCATTATGATTTTATCGTAGGCAGGATTATTAAATCGTGAAATATTTCCTGAATGAGTGGAGGTTAACAACGACAAGAAAGTCGAGGCTTCATTATAATCCCCCACCCAAGAGGCACGGATTACATCAAAGTTTCCATTATTACGGCTGTCGATATAGGTTTTCCACTCCTGGTTTTGTAATTTAACATCCACTCCTAGATTTTTTTTCCACATCGATGCCACAGCAATAGCGATTTTCTGATTGTTTTCTGAGGTATTGTAAAGAAGTCTTAAATTAAGGTGTTTTTGCGGTCCATATCCTGCCGCACGAAGTAAACTTTTAGCCTGAGCATTAAGTTTTTCCTGGCTCATTTTTTCAAAGGGTGAAGGCGTAGACGTAAATCCTGCAGTTATATCAGGGGTAAAATGCCAGGCGGGTTTTTCACCTGTACCTAACACTTTTTCAGTTATAAGGCGTCGATTAATCGTCATACTTAAAGCAAGACGAACGCGAGAGTCCGCAGTTGGCCCCTTTTGAGTATTAAACGCATAATAGTCAGTACCTAATGTAAGCGGCGTATATACCTGCCCGGGAATATTCTTCATCAGTTGTTGGTACATAATCTTAGGAAACGTTTCTGTAATATCGATGTCACCCGCAAGATAGCGATTGGTCGCCTCTGACTCTCGATTGATTGGCAAAAATGTTACTTTTTGTAACGCCGTTTTATCATTATCCCAGTAATATTTATTAGGCTCGACAACCAGCTTTTCATTCACAACGCGCTCTGTAAGCACATATGCGCCATTGCCAATCAATTTTCCTGGCTGCGTCCATTCCTTACCACTTTCAACGTTTTTTTTCTGTACCGGATAAAATGCAAAACAGGCGGTCAGTCTGGCGAACCAGGGCAACGGTTTATCCAGGTGGATACGCAGGGTATGCGCGTCAATAGCCTCTACCCCAAGCTGGTCCGGCGCGATTTTACCATTAATAATCGACTTTGCGTTTGTAATTCCTGCCAGCACGGCGAACCAGGAAAATGGCGAAAGTGTTATTGGGTCTACCAGACGTCGCCAGCTATAGACAAAATCCTGAGCAGTAACAGGCGTGCCATCAGACCATTTTGCATTATCTCGCAGCGTAAACGTCCAGGTGCGATTATCGTTACTTCTCCACTGGGTGGCGACGCCAGGAATAATTTCGCCTTTTTTATTCTGGTTAACCAACCCTTCATACAAGTCGCGGATTACCTGGATTTCAGGTAATCCTACAGCTTTTGCCGGATCTAGCGAAGCTGGCTCATCTTTTATTTGACGAACCAGTTCTTGTTTCTCTGCCAGTACCACTCCGTTGGGAATATCCGCTGCATATCCCAGAGAAAAATAGCTAATCATTAGTATACAACAGATGACTGAGATAATATTTTGCATAAAAACCTTACGTAAAGTGATGAAATCTTCATTATAATCAGGTTTAATAATAGTTATTCCCATTTTTAACATCACTACCTCCTTTTATGTGATAAGCTCTTAGCCAAGATTATTGATAAATAGTTAACATATGCATCCACAATAAAAGGTCAACAACATTGAATAATAATTTCCATGTCTATAAAATACAGACGGTTATGATTAATAATTATAAGTTTGGTAGAGAGTAAACTATACCTAGCGACTAATGAAGTATGTCGGGATAAAGGTCCATATCTGAGCTAATAAGCTCAAAGTCTATTAGCACTAATTGTAGCAATTATACTCGCACCGTTACGCTTTATCACAGCAAAAGTATTAAGTGGCAATGGCATATTGATCGCACCATGACCAAAAATATTATTTGCTTTTAACGCAATTTTATCTCCAATGAATTTTTCTGAGAATCGGTGAATAATATAATCAAACTGACTTTGAACCAGAGGTGAGTTTGTTTTACCACCATCTTTAATAACATCTCCAAATATCACCCCTAAGCAATTCTTTATTACTGGCGAATAGGCCAACCCCATCAATTTCCTAGAAAACTGGCCGGGATCATCCGCAATAGATTCTAGGAATAGGAATTTTCCCTTAGTTTTAAGCGAAAGCCCCGAAGCTCCATTAAGCGCAGAAACCAAAAGAGAATTTCCACCAACAATTTTACCTGTAACCTCTGTCATTGAGGCAGCAAATTTATTAAGCGGTGATAACTCATATATAACATCTGTTTTTTTTCCGCTAAGAATATCTAATGTTGCTCCCAGGCCATTTTTATTGTATCCCGGAAAAATATCGCCATTAATACCCAGAACGACGGAGTGTATCGAGGGGAAATTTAAGTATTCATTTGCATAAATATGTAATGCCGTAATGTCAGAATAGCCAATAATTGGTTTTATTTTATCTGGTTTCGGATAACTCATCAATTCGCCAAGTATACTAGCGCCCCAACCTCCGCCTGATATCGCCCAGATCGCTTTTGACTCTGAACAGAAAGCATCATAGACAAATTTCGCGCGCTTCCAGATTGTATTAGCTTCATCCAGTAACGCTGTAGGCTCTATTAAATGATCAGGAATGTTTATCTTAAAAGGCGTGTTTTCTTTAAAGTACTGTTCTATTTTTTTGTAACGTTCTTGTGGATTATCAATTGGCGAAGATGGAGCTATAACGTCAATGACATCCCCTTCCTTTAAAAAATCCCAGGATGGCATATTGCGTGGTGTATCTTTAATGCCAGCAAATGAATTAAAATCTAATGAGCTACAAACTGCTACACCAGTTGTTTTCAAAAGAAATTCACGGCGAGTTACCATTATACGACCTTTTTAGTGTAGGATTTCTATTTTCATACTATCATGAAGTAAATCAATATTTATTCAATAAATTGCACGTTGATCAGTTATAAAGATGCCTGCGATGTAATTTTTTCTCCCGAATAACGGCACGGCCTAGTACGTTACCGTACTCTTCTACCGGGGACTCCCGGAGCCGCCATGCTGTCCGGGATGATTTTGTCGGCTTCCTTTTTTCGTGCTCAGTGTGTCTTGTAATACTATATAAAGGATTACATCTGAGATATCAGGCGAACAGTGTGAAGTTGAGAAGAGTCATTTCATATCTGACATTCGTGGAGAATATCCTGAGACATTCTCCGCTAATTTTAAGACGAACGGTACTGAGCACCGTTCTTAACCACTTCGCCAGAACTTACCGAAGTATGGTTCTGGTTTATTAGCGCTGAGTTTGTGGGGATTACTCAGCACATAAGCGGGCTTTCTTGTTATTAGGGAGCCGCAGCTCCTTTACGTATCCTTTTTTATCCCCTCACCGTCTGGTAGGTGTCCTGCTGGCACTGCTAACTTTCGGTTATTGCTAGTGATGTCCTATCACTGTCCAGTCATGATTGGTGGGCTGGCGGGAGTTGAACCCACCGCCATGCGCCAAGGATATAGTACAAATTATTGCTTCAAAATTGCCTCAGCCATTGCCCTTAAACGCTCAATCTGAACGTTTAACTCCGAGATAATTTCTTCAGGTTGTAGATTTTTGTTGGATTGCACGAAGTCTCTGATTTGTATCATTTGGTGTACTCGGATCTCTAATTCACTATAAATGGTCAGCTCATCAGGGTCATCTTGGGATTGTTCGCCTGTTTCAAATTCGACAAAAGTATGGGGTGGATTGTGATAGACACGAGAAATCGGGATTGGCCACCACTCTTCACCGGTTACTACATCCGCATCGAATGGCACAGTTTTATCAATCTCCATCAGTTTCTGAATGAGAACAGAAGTTTTCAAACTTATCTCCATTTAGTCCTAAAGTGGTTATCAAAACTCAACGTAAACTATACAAAATCAGCTTGTTATGATGAAGGTAAAAGTGGTGGATATAGTTGCTGATAAAACGTTAAACTCTTTAAATTCAATAAACTAAGTTTGGTTGTTAAAAATGCTGCTGCGCCACATGCAGTGGTTCGAAGCCGCAGACCTGATTGTTAAAGGTATGGAAGGCGCGATTGCCGCGAAGACCGTGACCTATGACTTTGAACGCCTGATGGAAGGCGCTAAACTGCTGAAATGTAGTGAGTTTGGCGACGCGATTATCGCAAATATGTAATAACGATAATTGTTAAAAACTAAAACGGGGACTTAACGTCCCCGTTTTTATTTGTCTATGGAAAACCCCCAGCTAGGCTGGGGGTTCCGGAAAGCTTTCAGCTTTAAGTCAGTTATTAAAACCCCTTTTGATTTGTTAAAACATCTTGCGGTCTGGCAACT
>NZ_SNMT01000030.1:0-43499 GCF_013350575.1 Salmonella sp. SG203 | reverse complement strand
GGCTATTTTAAAGGATAGAGGATAATCGCGTTGGGTGCGTTTGAACTCAGTCATCATCACGTTCTCCGGATTTAAGTCTGGAACGTGTCAACGCTATTCAGGACGGGTCAATCAAATAAATAAAGCCTCTCGTAAGAGAGGCTTTATGCTGACAAACCCTGTACTACCTGATGAACAGGCGTGGGGGAGTTTTACTCAACGGTCAAAATACGCGTGGTATTGGTTGAACCGACGGTGCTCATGACATCGCCCTGGGTCACGATAACCAGGTCGCCGGAAACCAGATACCCTTTATCGCGCAGCAGATTAACAGCTTCATGCGCCGCGACAACGCCATCAGCCGCGCTATCAAAATGCACCGGCGTTACTCCGCGGTAGAGCGCGGTCAGGTTGAGCGTGCGTTCATGGCGCGACATGGCGAAAATCGGCAGGCCGGAGCTTATACGGGAAGTCATTAGCGCGGTACGACCGGATTCCGTCATGGTGATGATCGCGGTAACGCCTTTCAGATGGTTTGCCGCATACATCGCAGACATGGCAATAGCTTCTTCAACGTTGTCGAACTGCACGTCGAGACGGTGTTTAGACACATTGATGCTGGGGATTTTTTCTGCGCCCAGGCAGACGCGCGCCATTGCGGCAACGGTTTCAGAAGGATACTGACCGGCTGCGGTTTCGGCAGACAGCATAACCGCATCCGTGCCATCCAGGACGGCGTTCGCCACGTCCATCACTTCCGCACGGGTCGGCATCGGGTTGGTGATCATCGACTCCATCATTTGCGTTGCGGTGATGACTGCGCGGTTTAGCTGACGCGCACGGCGAATCAGCGCTTTCTGGATACCAACCAGCTCCGGATCGCCGATTTCAACGCCCAGATCGCCACGTGCGACCATCACAACGTCAGAGGCCAGAATGATATCGTCCATGGCGTTTTGGTCGCATACCGCTTCGGCGCGTTCGACTTTAGCCACAATTTTCGCGTCGCAGCCGGCGTCGCGTGCCAGGCGGCGTGCGTAGTTCAGATCTTCGCCGCAGCGCGGGAAGGAGACGGCCAGATAGTCAACACCTATCAGCGCAGCGGTTTGAATATCGGCTTTGTCTTTTTCGGTCAGCGCTTCAGCAGAAAGCCCGCCGCCGAGCTTGTTAATGCCTTTATTGTTAGACAGCGGGCCGCCGACGGTGACCTCGGTAAAGACTTTCATGCCCTGGACTTCAAGCACTTTCAACTGCACTCGACCATCGTCAAGCAGCAGGATATCGCCAGGAACGACGTCTGCCGGCAACCCTTTGTAATCAATGCCGACTTTTTCTTTGTCGCCTTCGCCTTTACCCAGGTTAGCGTCTAACAGAAATTTGTCCCCGATGTTGAGGAACACTTTGCCTTCTTTAAAAGTGGAAACGCGAATTTTTGGCCCTTGCAGGTCGCCTAAAATAGCCACATGACGCCCCAGTTTGGCGGCAATCTCACGGACTTTATCAGCGCGCATTTTATGATCTTCCGGCGAGCCGTGAGAGAAGTTCATACGTACGACGTTTGCGCCCGCGGCGATAACCTTCTCAAGGTTGTTATCGCGGTCAGTTGCCGGGCCTAACGTGGTAACGATTTTGGTTCTGCGAAGCCTTCTGGACATGTAATACTCCGTTGACTAAAACAACTTGGTGTTGCGTGAACATTGATCCGGTCGTTCTGAAACCTTAACGGTATAAAATGAACGTCCCCGGATGACGAAAAGGGTAGAACATTGTTATTGCTTTTAGCGGTCATCACTCTTGATGAGTAATTCTTTATCAAAACGCGATTCCTTGAGCGCTTCCTTGACACGCTTCAAGTTATCTCTGAATTTTGCCCCGCGACGCAAAGTAAATCCCGTTGCCAGCACATCTATCACGGTCAGCTGAGCAAGTCGAGAGACCATGGGCATATAAATGTCTGTATCTTCCGGTACGTCGAGGGTAATGGCTAGCGTGGCTTCGCGCGCCAGCGGCGTTCCAGCGGAGGTCAGGGCGATCACCATCGCATCGTTTTCCCGCGCCAACTGCGCCAGTTCCACCAGACTCTTGGTTCTGCCAGTATGCGAAATGAGCACGACGACGTCATCATCGTTACAATTCATACAGCTCATCCGTTGCAGCACGATATCGTCGGAGTAAATCACCGGCACATTGAAGCGAAAAAACTTATTCATGGCGTCATGCGCGACCGCGGCGGAGGAACCAAGACCAAAAAAGGCGATTTTTTTTGCCTGGGTCAGTAAATCGACCGCGCGGTTGACGGCCGATTTATCCAGCGACTGACGAACATGGTCGAGACTGGCCATGGCGGACTCGAAGATTTTTCCTGTATAGGCCTCAACGCTGTCATCTTCATCCACATTGCGATTAACATAGGGGGTGCCATTTGCCAGACTTTGCGCCAGATGCAGTTTAAAATCAGGAAAGCCGCGGGTATTCATGCTGCGACAGAAACGGTTCACCGTTGGCTCGCTAACGTTAGCTTCCTGGGCCAGCATGGCAATGCTTAAGTGAATCGATCTGCCTGGGGCGGCCAGAATAACATCGGCGACTTTTCGTTCAGATTTGCTTAAATGTTCCAGTTGAGACTGGACTTTTTCCAGCATATTCATGATTAGCAAGGCTCATGGGTATTAGCGATTTCAATGATGCGCGAAACCGAGCGCGTTTTGTTAGATATTACTCCTGGCGGCTGTCAAAGGGGGCAAAATGGCTAAAAAAGGTGTCGTTTTTTTTCATTACATGACCGACGTCGGATTTTAAGTTCCAGCTTGTGTGGAAAAGCGACAATTTTATTAGGCGTTTTGCCGATTATATTGCCAATCAAACGCCGGTTCATCCATGAAAAGGCGTTTACGGTTTCCGTAATCTCGTAAAAGCAGTACAGTGCTGTGTAATAAAATTACAACGATATCCTGGCTAAAGTACCAGGAGATTAACTAAGGAGAATGACATGGCGGTAACGCAAACAGCCCAGGCATGTGACCTGGTCATTTTCGGCGCGAAAGGCGACCTGGCGCGCCGGAAACTGCTGCCTTCCCTGTATCAGCTTGAGAAAGCCGGCCAGATCCATCCGGATACCCGTATCATTGGGGTGGGGCGCGCGGACTGGGATAAAGAAGCCTATACCCACGTTGTGCGTGAAGCGCTGGAAACCTTCATGAAGGAAAAAATTGATGAAGGCTTGTGGGATACGCTGAGCGGCCGTCTGGATTTTTGTAATCTTGACGTTAACGATACGCCTGCGTTTAGTCGCCTGGGCGATATGCTGGATCAAAAAAATCGCACCACCATTAACTATTTTGCGATGCCGCCCAGCACCTTTGGCGCTATTTGCAAAGGGTTAGGGGAGGCTAAACTCAACGCCAAACCGGCGCGCGTCGTGATGGAAAAACCGTTGGGAACTTCGCTGGCGACCTCGCGTGAGATTAACGATCGGGTCGGCGAATACTTTGAAGAGTGCCAGGTATATCGTATCGACCACTATCTGGGCAAAGAAACGGTTCTCAACCTGCTGGCGCTGCGTTTTGCCAACTCGTTATTCGTTAATAACTGGGATAACCGCACTATCGATCACGTTGAGATTACCGTAGCGGAAGAGGTGGGGATTGAAGGGCGCTGGGGATACTTTGACCAGGCCGGTCAGATGCGCGATATGATCCAGAACCACTTGCTGCAAATTCTCTGCATGATTGCCATGTCACCGCCGTCTGACCTGAGCGCCGACAGTATTCGCGATGAAAAAGTCAAAGTGTTGAAATCGCTGCGCCGTATTGATCGCTCCAACGTGCGTGAAAAAACGGTTCGTGGTCAATACACCGCTGGCTTTGCGCAGGGGCAAAAGGTGCCGGGCTATCTGGAAGAAGAGGGCGCGAATAAAAGCAGCAACACCGAAACGTTCGTCGCGATCCGCGTCGACATCGATAACTGGCGTTGGGCGGGCGTGCCATTCTATCTGCGTACCGGCAAGCGTCTGCCAACCAAGTGCTCTGAAGTCGTGGTTTATTTCAAGACGCCTGAACTGAATCTCTTTAAAGAGTCCTGGCAAGACCTGCCGCAGAACAAATTGACGATTCGCCTGCAGCCGGATGAAGGCGTAGATATTCAGGTGCTTAACAAAGTACCGGGGCTGGATCATAAGCATAATCTGCAGATCACGAAGCTTGATCTGAGCTACTCCGAGACCTTTAATCAGACGCACCTGGCGGATGCATATGAGCGCCTGCTGCTGGAAACGATGCGTGGCATTCAGGCGCTGTTTGTCCGCCGTGACGAAGTGGAAGAAGCCTGGAAGTGGGTGGACTCCATTACCGAAGCATGGGCGATGGACAACGACGCGCCGAAGCCGTATCAGGCGGGCACCTGGGGACCGGTAGCGTCCGTGGCGATGATTACCCGTGACGGTCGTTCGTGGAATGAGTTTGAGTAAATTTGCCACTCACTCTTAGGTGGTATTTTACCGGTAACATGATCTAACACAGATTGTAGAATCATTTTTGCACTTTTAAGCCTCGTGTGGATTCACCTGCGAGGCTTTTTTTATTACACTGCCTGAAACGATTTTGCCCCATTATCACCGGACATCATGTATTTCACTGTCTTTCCACATTGATGAAACGCATGGTAAACCCGGTAGCCGGACAGATAAATTTCAGGAGCCTCTATGAATCCTAATTTGTTACGCGTAACACAGCGCATTGTCGAACGCTCGCAGCAGACCCGAAAAGCCTATCTTGCCCGCATTGAGCAGGCGAAAACCGCCACGGTCCACCGATCTCAACTGGCCTGCGGCAACCTGGCGCATGGCTTCGCCGCCTGTCAGCCAGAGGACAAAGCCTCGCTGAAAAGTATGTTGCGCAATAATATCGCCATTATTACCTCCTACAATGACATGCTCTCTGCGCATCAACCGTATGAACATTATCCGGAAATTATTCGTCAGGCCCTGCATTCCGTGAATGCGGTTGGTCAGGTCGCAGGCGGCGTACCGGCAATGTGCGATGGCGTTACGCAAGGGCAGGATGGCATGGAGTTGTCATTACTCAGCCGCGAAGTGATAGCGATGTCGGCAGCAGTTGGCCTCTCTCACAATATGTTTGACGGCGCGTTATTCCTCGGCGTATGCGACAAAATCGTTCCGGGGCTGGCGATGGCCGCGCTCTCTTTTGGTCATTTACCCGCGATTTTTGTTCCGTCAGGCCCGATGGCGAGCGGCCTGCCGAATAAAGAAAAAGTCCGTATTCGTCAGCTATATGCGGAAGGAAAAGTTGACAGAATGGCGCTGCTGGAGTCGGAAGCCGCCTCTTACCATGCGCCGGGCACCTGTACATTTTACGGCACCGCCAACACCAACCAGATGGTGGTGGAGTTTATGGGAATGCAGTTGCCGGGTTCTTCGTTTGTGCATCCGGATGCGCCGCTGCGCGAGGCATTGACTGCCGCTGCCGCACGTCAGGTAACACGTCTTACCGGCAACGGCAATACGTGGATGCCGCTCGGTAAAATGATCGACGAAAAAGTCGTGGTGAACGGCATTGTCGCGCTGCTGGCTACCGGCGGCTCCACCAACCACACCATGCATCTGGTTGCAATGGCGCGCGCGGCGGGCATTCTGATCAACTGGGATGACTTCTCGGATTTGTCGGAAGTGGTTCCGTTGATGGCGCGTCTGTACCCGAACGGTCCGGCGGACATTAACCACTTCCAGGCGGCGGGCGGCGTACCGGTATTGATGCGTGAGCTGCTCAATGCCGGATTGCTGCACGAAGACGTTAACACTGTCGCAGGCTTCGGCCTGAAACGCTATACGCTGGAGCCCTGGCTCAACAACGGCGAGCTGGACTGGCGTGAAGGCGCGGAAAGGTCACTGGATAACGATGTCATTGCCTCTTTTGATAAGCCGTTCTCTCCTCACGGCGGTACTAAGGTGCTAAGCGGTAATCTGGGGCGCGCAGTAATGAAGACGTCTGCGGTACCGGTTGAAAACCAGATCATTGAAGCGCCTGCCATGGTATTTGAAAGTCAGCATGATGTGCTGCCTGCGTTTGACGCGGGTCTGCTTGATCGGGATTGTGTTGTTGTCGTGCGTCATCAGGGACCAAAAGCGAATGGAATGCCAGAATTACATAAACTCATGCCGCCACTTGGTGTATTATTGGACCGCCGTTTCAAAATCGCGTTAGTTACTGATGGACGACTTTCAGGCGCTTCGGGTAAAGTGCCTTCAGCTATCCACGTAACGCCGGAAGCCTACGATGGCGGCTTACTGGCAAAAGTGCGCGATGGCGACATCATTCGCGTGAATGGGCAGACAGGTGAGTTAACTCTGCTGGTCGACGAGGCGGAACTTGCCGCTCGTCAGCCTCATATTCCGGACCTGAGCGCGTCGCGCGTCGGAACGGGGCGTGAGTTGTTTGGCGCGCTGCGCGAAAAGCTGTCGGGTGCGGAGCAGGGCGCAACCTGTATCACTTTTTAAGATGACACACTAGTAATCAGGCGAGAGAAGAATTCCGATGAAAAACTGGAAAACAAGTGCAGAAGCAATCCTGACCACCGGCCCGGTTGTCCCGGTCATTGTAGTCAATAAACTGGAGCACGCGGTGCCGATGGCTAAAGCGCTGGTGGCCGGGGGCGTTCGCGTTCTGGAAGTGACTTTACGTACGGCCTGCGCGATGGATGCTATTCGCGCTATCGCTAAAGACGTGCCGGAAGCGATTGTCGGCGCCGGAACCGTTCTCAATCCGCAGCAGTTGGCGGAGGTGACGGAAGCGGGCGCGCAATTTGCGATTAGCCCGGGACTGACTGAGCCACTGCTGAAAGCCGCGACGGCAGGCACTATCCCATTGATTCCCGGTATTAGCACCGTTTCTGAACTGATGTTGGGCATGGACTATGGTCTGAAAGAGTTCAAATTCTTCCCGGCGGAAGCGAATGGCGGCACTAAAGCGTTGCAGGCGATTGCCGGTCCGTTCTCTCAGGTACGTTTCTGCCCAACTGGCGGCATCTCTCCGGCAAACTATCGTGACTATCTGGCGCTGAAAAGCGTGTTGTGCATCGGCGGTTCCTGGCTGGTGCCGGCCGACGCGCTGGAAGCGGGTGATTACGATCGCATCACCAAACTGGCGCGCGAAGCGGTAGAAGGCGCGAAGCAGTAAGCCGTTAAATGCCCGATGGCGCTTGCTTATCGGGCTTACGAGTGGCGATCAGGCAGGTCTGATAAAAATGCGCTAACGTCGCCATCAGGCGATGGCGCATTAGCCTTTTACCGTCACGCGGCTGACGGCCTTTTTCGCTCTTATCACCGCTTCTTCAACGTTTTCACCTGTCGCTAACGCTACACCAAGACGACGGGTGCCGTCGATCTCAGGCTTACCAAACAGCCGTACCTGCACTCCGGCCCCTACCGCCGCGTGTACATCATCAAACGTCACATTTTGACTGGTAAGCTGCGGCAGAATCACGGCCGAGGCAGCGGGACCATACTGGCGAATAGCGCCTATGGGCATTCCCAGAAAGGCGCGCACATGCAGCGCAAACTCAGAAAGATCCTGAGAAATCAACGTGACCATTCCGGTATCGTGCGGGCGAGGGGAGACTTCGCTGAAAATGACTTCATCGCCACAGACGAAGAGTTCAACGCCGAACAGGCCATGACCGCCTAACGCCAGTACCACATGACGAGCAATCTCTTGCGCCCGCTTCAGCGCCAGTTCGCTCATCTGCTGTGGCTGCCAGGATTCGCGATAGTCACCATCTTGCTGACGATGACCGACCGGCGCGCAGAAATGCACGCCATCGACGGCGCTAACGGTGAGCAGCGTAATTTCAAAATCAAATTTAACCACGCCTTCCACAATCACGCGACCCGCGCCAGCGCGTCCGCCCTGTTGAGCATACTCCCATGCCTGCGCGAGCTGTTCGGCCGAGCGGATAAAGCTCTGGCCTTTGCCGGAAGAGCTCATGACCGGTTTGACGATGCAAGGAAAACCCACTGCGGCTACCGCATCATGAAAACTGGCCTCACTGTCGGCAAAGCGATACGTCGATGTCGGCAGTCCTAATTCTTCTGCGGCCAGGCGACGGATCCCTTCGCGGTTCATCGTGAGCTGCGTTGCACGGGCGCAAGGCACGACATTCAGCCCTTCGCCCTCCAGCTCGCGCAGCGTATCGGTGGCGATCGCTTCTATTTCCGGCACGATATAATGCGGTTTTTCCTCTGTAATCACATGACGTAGCGCCTCGCCGTCCAGCATATTAATGACGTGTGAACGGTGAGCCACATGCATGGCGGGAGCATCAGGATAGCGATCGACGGCGATAACCTCGATCCCCAGGCGTTGGCATTCAATCGCCACCTCTTTTCCTAATTCTCCTGCCCCTAATAACATCACTCGCGTTGCTGCCGGACGCAGCGCAGTGCCTAATAGCGTCATATTTCTGTCCCCTTATTTACCTGCGCGCAGTATATACGAAAACGTTTGCGTATGTCTTTTCGAATAAATTGCTTTTCTTGCTGCCTTGCAATATACTGTATATAAACACAGGTAAATAAGGGGCTGCAAAATGGCGGTTGAAGTTAAATACGTAGTCATTCGCGAGGGTGAGGAGAAGATGTCATTTACCAGTAAAAAGGAAGCCGACGCCTGGGACAAAATGCTCGATACTGCCGATCTTCTTGATACCTGGCTTGAGCAGTCGCCAGTCGTGCTGGAAGATGGGCAGCGCGAAGCGTTGTCGCTGTGGCTGGCGGAACATAAAGAGGTGTTAAGCACTATCCTCAAAACCGGTAAGTTGCCTTCTCCGCAGGCGGTTGAAAAGGACGCCGCGAGTAAAACGAAAAAGCAAGCCGCCTGAACCCATACTTGCGCTCCCGGCGTTTTGTACCATGCTTTTCCTGAATCATTGTGCTAAGGAGAAAAGTATGAATAAAAGAGGAGCGTTGTTGAGCCTGCTGTTGTTATCCGCCAGCGTATCAGCATTTGCGGCATCCACCGAGAGTAAATCGGTTAAGTTTCCGCAGTGCGAAGGGCTGGATGCCGCCGGGATTGCGGCAAGCGTGAAGCGCGACTACCAGCAAAATCGTATCGTGCGGTGGGCAGACGACCAAAAAAAGGTCGGGCAGGCTGACCCGGTCGCGTGGGTTAATGTGCAGGACGTTGTGGGTCAAAATGATAAATGGACAGTTCCGCTAACCGTTCGCGGTAAAAGCGCCGATATTCATTATCAGGTCATCGTTGATTGCAAAGCCGGCAAGGCGGAATATAAGCCCCGCTAGCAGCGTAATTTGCGCTTCTTTTGCCGGAACAGACAATTCCTGACATCCCCTCAGGTACGCTTGACCATTATTGGTCTGTATTTGAGGGGTACTATGGCTAACTGGTTGAACCAATTACAATCACTTCTTGGGCAAAAAGGCGCTTCCGCATCGCCTTCCGGTGAACAGGGGTTAAATAAACTGCTGGTTCCCGGCGCGCTGGGCGGTCTGGCTGGACTATTGGTCGCCAATAAGTCTTCGCGCAAATTATTAACTAAATACGGTACTGGCGCTTTGCTGGTGGGCGGCGGCGCGGTAGCGGGTTCCGTATTGTGGAATAAGTACAAAGATAAAGTACGCGCCGCGCATCAGGGGGAGCCGCAATTCGGCAGCCAAAGTACCCCGCTGGATGTTCGCACTGAGCGACTGATCCTGGCACTGGTTTTTGCTGCAAAAAGCGATGGGCATATTGATGCCAAAGAACGCGCGGCGATTGAGCACCAACTGCGAGAATCAGGCGTGGAAGAGCAAGGGCGTGTGTTTATCGAAAAAGCTATTGAGCAGCCGCTTGATCCACAACGTCTGGCACAGGGCGTTCGCAATGAAGAAGAAGCCCTGGAAATCTACTTCCTGAGCTGCGCCGCCATTGATATTGACCACTTTATGGAACGTAGCTATCTGAATGCGTTAGGAGACGCACTAAAAATTCCTCAGGAGGTTCGGGACGGTATCGAGCAGGACTTGCAGCAGCAAAAACAGGCGCTACCGGGCTGATAACCTGCCATTAAGTAACATGTTTCGCTTGCATCATGCGTGTCTTTTGCCACCCTTATAGGATGGATAGTTTACGTCATTCATGTTGCAGGATAGCGGCGAAGCAGTGACATCTCAGGCGCTTACCGAGGTGAGCGACCGGGACTACCATGCTACGCCGCTGTGTTTGCCGCGTGATATATAACAAATATTAACGCAAAAGAAAAAACGACATGTTGCCAAAAGCCAATCGAATTCCCTATGCCATGACCGTACATGGCGATACGCGCATTGATAATTATTACTGGCTGCGAGATGACACTCGCTCGCAGCCGGAAGTCCTTGATTACCTGCATCAGGAAAATGAGTATGGCCGGAAGGTCATGACCTCTCAGCAGGCGTTACAGGACCGCATTCTAAAAGAAATTATCGATCGCATCCCGCCCAGAGAAGTTTCCGCTCCGTATGTGAAAAACGGCTATCGCTACCGTTATATCTATGAACCCGGCTGCGAATATGCCATCTATCAACGACAATCGGCGTTAAGCGAAGAGTGGGATGTGTGGGAAACCTTGCTCGATGCGAACCAGCGGGCCGCGCACAGCGAATTTTATACGCTCGGCGGACTTGCCATTACGCCGGATAATACCATCATGGCGCTGGCGGAAGATTATTTATCCCGTCGTCAGTATGGGTTGCGTTTTCGTAACCTCGAAAGCGGTAACTGGTATCCGGAACTGCTGGATAACGTTGCGCCTGAATTTGTCTGGGCCAATGATTCCTTGACCCTTTACTATGTGCGTAAGCATAAGAAGACGCTGCTGCCCTATCAGGTTTGGCGGCACACGATTGGCACTCCGTCATCGCAAGATGAACTGGTATATGAGGAGAAAGACGATACCTTTTATGTCAGCCTGCATAAAACCACTTCGCAGCATTATGTGGTGATTCATCTTGCCAGCGCCACCACTAGCGAAGTGCTATTACTTGACGCGGAACTGGCCGATGCCGAGCCGTTTTCATTCTTACCGCGCCGCAAAGACCACGAATATAGTCTCGATCACTATCAACATAAGTTTTACCTGCGTTCTAACCGGAACGGTAAAAACTTTGGGTTGTACCGTACCCGCGTGCGCAATGAAAACGCCTGGGAAGAGCTGATCCCTCCGCGCGAGCATATTATGCTGGAAGGGTTTACCCTGTTTACCGACTGGTTAGTGGTCGAAGAGCGTCAACGGGGGCTTACCAGCCTGCGGCAAATTAACCGTAAAACCCGTGAAGTGATAGGCATCGCCTTTGACGATCCGGCTTACGTGACGTGGCTTGCCTATAATCCCGAACCTGAGACCTCCCGGCTGCGTTACGGCTATTCTTCAATGACGACGCCAGATACCTTGTTTGAACTGGATATGGATACCGGTGAACGACGGGTACTTAAACAGACGGAAGTGCCTGGGTTTGATTCTGGCTGTTATCAGAGCGAACACCTGTGGATCACCGCACGCGACGGCGTCGAAGTGCCGGTATCGCTGGTTTATCATCAGAAGTATTTTCGTAAAGGGCAAAATCCGCTTCTGGTTTACGGCTACGGATCTTACGGTTCCAGTATTGACGCCGACTTCAGCAGCAGCCGACTGAGCTTGCTGGATCGTGGCTTTGTTTACGCAATCGTACACGTTCGCGGCGGCGGTGAGCTGGGGCAGCAGTGGTATGAAGATGGCAAATTCCTCAAAAAGCGGAATACTTTTAATGACTATCTTGATGCCTGCGATGCCTTATTAAAACTGGGTTACGGTTCGCCGTCGCTGTGTTATGGGATGGGCGGGAGCGCGGGCGGAATGCTAATGGGCGTCGCTATCAACGAACGCCCCGAGCTTTTCCACGGCGTTATTGCCCAGGTACCCTTTGTTGATGTATTAACCACGATGCTGGATGAGTCGATCCCACTAACGACAGGAGAGTTTGAAGAGTGGGGGAACCCGCAGGATATTGAATATTATGACTATATGAAAAGCTATAGTCCTTATGACAATGTCAAAGCGCAGGACTATCCGCACCTGCTGGTGACGACAGGATTGCACGACTCCCAGGTGCAATACTGGGAACCGGCGAAGTGGGTGGCAAAATTACGCGAGCTAAAAACGGACCAACGTCTGCTGCTGTTATGTACGGATATGGACTCCGGGCACGGTGGTAAGTCGGGGCGGTTTAAATCCTACGAAGGCGTCGCGCTGGAGTTCGCCTTTTTAATCGGCCTGGCGCAGGGAACCTTACATAGCGCATAGACGCGCGCCCGCAACGGCTTGTGAGCGTCGCGGGTTATTGTGGTGTTCCATTGCTGCGTTGCTCGCCAGCCTGAACATCTTCCAGGTAGTGTTTAAGCGTCAGGCGAAGTTCCGGGCTCATATTATCAAGGTTATTAAAAAGCCAGCGTAAATAGCCCGGATCGCGTTTTGCGACTTCAGATACCGCCTTACCGCGGTATTTACCGAACGAGAAAGTGGTTAACAGCGCAGGACGGCCCGTGATATTGACCATCTCTTCCGCGGTCCAGCCGGTGGTTCGCATAATATCAATCAGCAAGGCGGCGGTGATATAGCAATCATAAAGCGCCCGGTGATGATGCAGCCCCGGTGGCGTTTGTACGCTTAGTTTGCGCGATTTATAGAGCGCCATATTGCTGTATTTTATTCCCGGCCACAGGCGTCGCGACAACTTCATGGTACAGATCCACTCACCCGGCAATTCAGGTAATACGCGTCTGTCGAAACTGGCATTGTGAGCGACATACCACTCACTACCGTAATAAAGCGGTATGACATCTTCAATCCACGGCTTATCGGCGACCATGGCTTCGGTAATACGGTGTATCGCCATCGCCTGCGGCGTAATAGGGCGATCGGGGCGTATCAGGTGACTCATGGGATTGACAATGTTGCCATCAATGACATCTACAGAGGCTATCTCTACGATCCCGCCCTGCAGCCCGCAGGTTTCCGTGTCTATAATCCGCAACATGATTCATTCCTCACCGAAAGACCTTAGCGTAATGGAATGATATCGCCTTGCCAACCCTCGGTTGTGCGCAGACCCGTCAGTAATAGCGAACCGCAATCGGCACGAACAATAAGTTGCCCGCTTTCATCCCACAGCGCGCTACTGCCACAGGCATTGGCCATCAGTACGGCCAGCGCATATTTATGCGAAAAACGTTGTAAGCGTGAGGTAGAAGCATGGAGTTCAGGTTCGTTAAGACATTGACTGGTTGTGAATAACGTAAATGAGGGATCTATATCACCACCTTCTGGCTGCTCATCCACCACGTTGATAGCGCTTCGCTGCCTGGCAATACAGGCGCCATGACTTTTGTGAAACATGAGCGGCGACGTTAGCCATGGGGCAAAAATAGCGATGCCTTTTACGAAGCGGCAGTTATGCTCAACAGGCATACCCACAATGATAGTCATATGGTGGGTATCGGCCGCATGAGTGAGCGGCTGTAAAAGCGCCTCGTCAGGCGGGGCGGGCAACGATTTATTCCTTTCGTCGCAGCCTAATAGCGACAGTGACGGAAAGACCAGCAGTTCGCACTGTTGACGAGCCGCAAGCTCAATATATTCCAGATGATGGGCGACATGCTCCGCCGGCGAGGCGTTCAGGGGCGCATACTGCGCAGCAGCAATTTTCCAGGAGGACATAATGACTTCCTTTTCATAGTCTCTACAGCCATTCTAAAAAGCATAGGTTAAGAATCGCCTTATAATGTAGTCGTCTGCATGTAAGGAAGTGTAACGTTATATAATTTTTATTTAACTTTGGGTTCGTAAGGGAGTCGGGATAGTGATACGGAAGCCAGACGATGGGCAATCAGCCGCTCGCGAAACCAGGCGCGTAGATGCTCTGGCTGCTCACGTTCGACCGCCTCCGCGACAACAGGCATATTGTAGCGCTCTTTAAATGCCACCCCGGCTGCCGCCAGGTCCACATTGACTTTATCCATTTCCGCTTGTTCAAGCTGAGCCAGATTTGTTTTCATACGTGTCTCCTTTTTTGTTGCCGCCAGAAGGTACTAAGAGTCCGCGGTAATGGCAAGATGGAAATGATGATCCTCGACTCATTGATTGTTGAAGGTTATTCTTTGTAACGTAGGTATAACAAAAAGGAATAGTGAATATGGCTTCTTCTGCACCATCGCGACGTTTAGCTTTACTGCTGCTGGCATCGACATTTGCGACGCCAGCGGCTTGGGCACATGCGCACCTGACGCATCAGTATCCAGCGGCGAATGCTGCCGTTACGGCCTCGCCACAGGCGCTGACCCTGAACTTTTCTGAAGGGATTGAGCCAGGGTTCAGCGGCGCAACCATTACTGGCCCTCAGCAAGAGCTCATCAAAACGCGCCCGGCAAAGCGAAATGAACAGGATAAAACGCAGTTGATTATCCCGCTTGAGCAGCCGTTAAAATCTGGCGCTTACACGGTAGACTGGCACGTTGTGTCGGTGGATGGACATAAAACAAAAGGGAAATACACCTTCAGCGTGAAATAAATGATGCTGACATTCGTCTGGATAACTCTCCGATTTATTCATTTTGCTAGTGTGATGCTGGTCTACGGCTGCGCGCTTTACGGCGCCTGGCTGGCACCCGCATCAATTCGTCGTTTAATGACGCGTCGATTTTTACATCTGCAACGACATGCCGCCGCCTGGAGCGTTATCAGCGCGGCTTTTATGCTGGCGATTCAGGGCGGACTGATGGGCGGCGGCTGGCCCGATGTTTTTTCCGTCTCGGTGTGGGGCGCGGTACTGCAAACCCGCTTTGGCGCGGTCTGGATATGGCAAATTATCCTCGCGCTGGTCACGCTGGCGGTGGTAGTCATTGCGCCGGTAAAAATGCAACGACGGCTTCTTATTCTAACCGTTGCTCAGTTTATCCTGCTGGCAGGCGTTGGACATGCGACGATGCGCGACGGTGTAGCGGGAACATTACAGCAGATTAACCATGCTCTGCATTTACTCTGTGCCGCAGCCTGGTTTGGTGGGTTGTTGCCAGTGGTTTATTGTATGCGCATGGCTCAGGGACGCTGGCGTCAACATGCTATTAGCGCCATGATGCGTTTTTCTCGTTATGGTCACTTTTTCGTGGCGGGCGTATTGCTCACAGGCATGGGCAACACGCTATTTATCACGGGATTTACCGCTATCTGGCAGACCACCTATGGACAGTTGCTTTTGTTAAAATGTGCGCTGGTGGTGCTTATGGTAGCAATTGCGCTGACGAATCGGTATGTTCTCGTACCACGTATGCGACAGGAAAATCCCCAGACTGACCTATGGTTTGTCAGGATGACGCAAATTGAATTGGGAGTTGGAGGCATAGTTCTGGCGATCGTCAGCCTGTTTGCAACCCTCGAACCTTTCTGATGGACTGGCATAACGAATGAAAAAAATACTCCTTCCGGCGCTTCTGCTGGCCACTTCGGGCGTAGCGTTGGCGGCGCCGCAGGTGATTACCGTAAGTCGTTTTGAAGTAGGAAAAGACAAGTGGGCGTTTAATCGGGAAGAGGTCATGTTGACCTGTCGGCCTGGCCAGGCGCTCTATGTGATCAACCCCAGTACGCTGGTGCAGTATCCCTTGAATGCCATTGCCGAACAGCAAGTAGCGGAGGGTAAAACGCGCGCTCAGCCTATTGCCGTCATTCAAATCGATAACCCGGCGAAGCCCGGTGAGAAAATGAGTCTGGCGCCGTTTATCGAACGTGCGCAAAAGCTTTGTGATCCATCCAATAGCTGACTGATTTTTAATAAAAAACCGTAAACCTTCACGAAAAGGCTTACGGTTTTTTTATCTCTGATAACAGACAAAACGCCAGGTTTTTTCAATCACCTTCGTCGCAAACTGGAAAACCTGGCGTCGTCATCTATTCTTAAAGGGCAAGGCGATTTAGCCTGCATTAATGCCAACTTTTAGCGCACGGCTCTCTCCCAAGAGCCATTTCCCTGGACCGAATACAGGAATCGTATTCGGTCTCTTTTTATTTGGATTATAAATCAATGGGTTATGTGTTTCCCCTCGAAATTCCTCGAAATTTCCTCGAATTTCTGTATTCCGGTCTTTTTGGTTATATCACATCCAAATCCAGTTTAACATTTCTTTTACAACAAAATCAGAGCATCACGTAAGCTTTATTATCGCGTTCATCGAGATAGAGTTTCGTGGTGTTCTCTGAGGTGTGGCCCAGGAGTTTTTGAGCGAATTCCTCGCCGCGTTCGTCTTTGTACAACCGCCCGAGCAGGCTACGGATCTCGTGAAATGTCGGTGGGTTATCACTACATTTAACGTCTGAAATTTTTCTGGCTTTTACAAATTTCTTTGTCAGCCCATCCGGGTGAATATTCCCGGTCGGGCTATTTTTCCTGATTCCTGCACTGATCATGAAATCGGTTTTGCTTACCAGCCGGCAGCGATCGATAACCGTTCCCGGACGTAACCCTGGCGCCTGAAGTGTCAGGGAGAGGGGAATGGCTATTTTCATTCCGGTTTTAATCTGAGTTACGTATAAGCGGTTGTCAAAAACATCACTAAATTTCATATTTACGATATCCTCCCTACGTTGACCAGTAACGAGCGCTAAATCCATCGCGAGAGGGAACCATGCAGGCATATGCTCTGCTGCCGCTCGTGTGGCGTTATACGTTTCCAGTTGCAGGCGTTCCCTGGCCACCTTAATCTCTGGTATCCGGGTTGCTTCCACCGGGTTTTTCACAATATGCCCTTCGACAATAGCCTCTCTGAACATGTCAGATAGAACTGATCTCATTGCTCCCGCCATAGTGTTTTTTCCCTCGGTTATCCACGACTCAAGAAACTTGGCAATGTGCCGGGTTGTTACTTCTGCCAGTATTATTTCTCCCATTTTTTCGCGTACGGTCGCTAATTGATTACTGCGAATCTTGTAGGCATTAACCGACAGACTCCGGCGCTGTAATAAAACCTCATAGCGATCAATCCATGCGGACACAGTGAATGAGTCCGTTCCTTTTAGTTTTTCAATAAGCGCCACTGGCGTGTGGTTTTGCGCTATGAAGTTGTTTGCCTCTATGGCCTGTGTGATAGCGTCCCTGCGGGCGATCTGACCGAGCGGAAATTCCTTGTCAGTTACCGGGTTACGCCAGAAAAAAGATTTACTGGCCTTACGGTAGGTGAGGTACCTCGGAAGGTTAGCATCGTACTTTTTTCGACTCACTGATCAACTTCTCCAGCAATGCACTCGGTTAACGCCATCACACTCTGGTACATAAGTTCGATTTTCCGGCCTTCTTCTGCCGTAAGCACGGTTCTTCCTGTCCGGGCGCACTCTTCCAGAAAGGTTTTCTCTTCTTCTTTTCCTGCGCTGGTACGGCGGTTAAATTCCGGAGCGATGATGAAGCGTTTACTGAATTCCTCTGGTTCCAGTACCCGGCAGTGAAAAGCCGTTCCTGTATCGAGAGTCTTTGTTTTCTCCGTGTCCACGGGGGCATTTTTACGCCACAGATAAATTGCTGGTGTGTCTGCGATATCGTCAAGCTGTGATTTACTGACGCCGGGGCCAGCGTGATACGCCTCGTTAGGGATGTCATAGTAAATACCTGGCTGTATATTATCAGGGACAGTGAAATTTCCGTTTTCTACGGGATCTGCCGCTTCGCCAGCTTCATCACCGCCAGTACCTGATCCACCGTCCGTTGTAATTTCCTGCCCTGTATCGCCAGCCGTTTCCTGCTGGTTGCTCTCTTTCGGCGTTTCTCCATCTCTTTCTGTTCTGGCTTCCGTTTTTTCGGTCTGGTTTGAGGGGGGCGGGAATAGCGCTGATACATCGAAAGTCCCGTCCGCGTTTCTGGTGACAGCCTCCGGCTCTGCTGCTGGTTGTTTTTCCTCCGGCACCACTTCTTCTTTTTCACCCTGATTTGAGGCGCTGTAATTGTTATGAACCCACTTCGGATCGTTCGGGTCGCTGATGTCTTCGACATATTCACCGCGCGCGGCTGCCAGTTGTTTACCAACATCAACCGGGTTTTTGGGTGGAATGTTTTTACGTGCTTCGTGCAGTTCTGCCCGTATTTTCTGGTAGCCTGCTTCTGTCTGGCTTACAGGTGGTTCATTCTCCAGCGGCTGTGGGTCCGGATGATGTTCAGTTGTGTCCTGTTCCACTGCTTCAGGCGTTGCTGGTTCATCTGCCAGTTCGCCTGTCGGTTGCTGTTTTTCTTCATCACACTGAAATCTCCCTGCCTCAATATCCCGCAGACATTTGCCCGCCTGACTAAGCCTTGCTGCATTTTCTTCATGGGTTGTTGGGGGGTTATCAGGCACATATTCGTACCAGTCCGGATCGCGAACGCCATGAACGGCAAGAAAGCTTTCGCACCACGTTCGGCGAAGATCAGGATTACCGGGCTGGAGAATTACACCAGATGTGGCGTTGCACTGAAACTGGATCTAGTGGCGAATCCAGGACAGCTTGAGCTAGAACGTCATGCCGCCCGATCCGCAGCGTGGCTTTTTGTGACTAAAGGGTGTCTGAAATATTCCGGCGACCTGGTACGTGTTACGCAGATCATCAACGGAGGGTAGAACGGCATCGGTGATCGGCGGGAGCGCTTTGAGAAAGCAAAATCGGTGCTGGTATGAATCTGTTATCTGCTCTTCTGAAAAGATACTGGTTGCAGCTGGTGTTTATTTTGCTGATGGCTGGTGCGTTTATCGCCGGTAATGTCTGGAGTGACAGGGGCTGGCAAAAAAAATGGGCAGATCGCGACAGCGCTGAATCCTCTCAGGAAGTCAACGCCCAGACCGCCGCCCGTATTATTGAACAGGGCCGCATTATTGCCCGTGATGAGGCTGTGAAAGATGCACAAGCGCAAGCCGCTAAATCTGCTGCCACTGCTGCTGGCCTGTCTGCCACTGTTAGCCAGCTGCGTACCGAAGCAAAAAAACTTGCCACCCGCCTGGACGCCGCAAAGCACACCGCAAATCTTGCCGCTGCCGTCAGAAGCAAAACAACCAACGCCGACGCCAGAATGCTTGCCAACATGCTCGGAGATATTGCAGAAGAAGCTAAACATTATGCTGGAATCGCTGACGAGCGCTACCGGGCAGGAATGACGTGTGAACGAGTATATGATTCGGTGAGAGAGTCAAATAATTACAGGAGGCATTGAAACTCCCCCTGTAATATTGCTGTAAAAAAGTGACTACATATCATCAGATGGAACCAGATGAATAAGAACAGGTTTTTCACCAGATGAAACTGATAAGTACTCACTCAGTTTTGATATAGCTGAAATCTGTCTGAATAACCTGTCGGGGTGCTGGAATAACAACTTTCCGGAAATTCTTCTGCAATGGATTTTACTTTTAGTGACCATTCGCCTCCTTATCTGTAGAGGTGGGTAACGAATTTAAAAAGCATTCTGCTTACTTAGGGGGAACATCCTGATGACTGCCTGCAATATTGCAAATTCCATTTTCATTGTATGAACCACCTGAATCAAGGCACTCATCTTCCATCAGGAATTTCTGCGACCACATACCTGCATAAAAAACGATAATAATGGCTACGATAATAGTGATGATGTTTTTCATTTATGTTCTCTGTGTGTTGTTATTGAAAATGATAATCAATATCGCAAAATGAAATAAATAATCATTAAGTGGTAGTTGTTGATAATTGTTCGCATTTTAAAAAGGTACTCCCGGCGGGGCGGCCTGCCACGGGGCGGCAGCGGCGCGGGATTTGGTGCATTTTTGATTTTTCATGCATCATCATCATGTTGTAACTCTCTGTTTTAATGTCATTTATTTTTAAAAGATGATGGTTTGTATGTTTTTTGTTCATTATATTTCGTTTTTCCGGGGGAGGGCGCGCTAAGAAACAGCCCCAGAGGTAAAAATGGACGGCGAACTGAAGAACCTCAAATGCAATATCAGTCAGCTTGCCGCTATTACAGGGTTATATCGACAGACGGTTGTCAGTCGCCTCTCGGGCGTTCCCCTGGCACTGGGAAGCAATGAAAAAAACAAGCTGTATCTCCTGACGGATGTGATCCGCGTACTGATGGAAACGCCCGTTTCCCAGGCTGCTGAACATCAGGACCCGAATAAAATGACTCCAAAAGAGCGTAAGAACTGGTTTGACTCCGAAAAGGGGCGTTAATACCACGGGCAATCATACTAACCAGTTCGGCGGTTATATCAATTCATACTGGGGAGATTCCAATCACACTTCATTTCAGCCTGGAGGTGGTGCGTGGACACAGGCCGCTGGCGACCATGCGCATACAGTTTATATCGGAGGACACGAGCACACCATGTATATCGGTCCACACGGACACGTCGTTATTGTGGACGCAGACGGTAATGCGGAAACCTTTGGTCTTATGGACGGCGGTGTGGATGCTGCTATTACGGCATATTTCGGGTCGCAATTACAGGAACGGGTACAGCAAAATATCATCCGTGAATACCTGGGGGAACAGCCCGTCGGCACCGCCTTTGTTATTGAAACGGGTAACAGTAAACATCCGTGGCTGGTTCACGCCCCGACGATGCGCGTTCCGCTGATTATTGCCGGCACCGACGCGGTTTATAATGCAACACGGGCTGCGTTACTGGCAATTTTTCAGCACAATAAAAGCGCCGGAGAAGACCGGAAAATTACATCTGTTGCATTACCTGCAATGGGGGCCGGATGTGGTCAGGTCCCCCCGGACAGCGTCGCCCGGCAAATTGTACTGATATAGCCCCTCCTGATATTCCCTCCAGTCATATTGCTGTTTTTGACGCTGAAACCCAAACGTGGAGTCTGCAGGAGGATCACCGCGGCGAGACGGTTTACGACACAACAACCGGCAATCAGGTTTATATCTCCGATCTTGGTCCGCTACCTGAAAACGTCACATCAGTTTCACCAGGTGGTGGATACAAAAAATGGGATAGTAAGGCTCAGGTCTGGATGAATGATGAAGCTGCGGAGGCCGCAGCCAGACTTCGTGAAGCTGAAGGAACGAAAAACAGACTCCTGCAAATAGCGTCTGAAAAAATCGCGCCGTTACAGGATGCAGTGGATCTGGACGAAGCAACCAATAAAGAAAAAGCTTCTCTTCTGGCATGGAGAAAGTACCGGGTACAGGTAAACCGTGTTGATACTTTAAAGCCTGTCTGGCCGGAGAAACCAGCCAGTAGTTTATAATTTGTCAGGAAAGCTCAGGCCTTATTTATAGCAAATATGAAGAAGGCCTGTCTGTCATAACTGATATGGTTACTGGTTAGTATATTAAATTTATACTCAATAACCTCTACACATTTTAAACCAATCTTCAGGGAAGGGTATGCCAGCAGGCCAAAGAGTACACCACTTTTGAGGAATTGGCTTAATTGTTTCTTCTTTTTTATGATCTTGAGGGTCTGCCGCTATTGTAAGAGCAGAATATAGTGAAGATGGTAATATTAAAACCATTGCTAAAAATACGCTCTTAACGTGTTTCATAATATGTTACCTGTTAAATTGTGGCACACTATCCTTACGGTTACAGCATCCTTTACTATAGATATTAAACGTTATTCATTACCATCAGGTGAGTAAATAAAAACCATTTATAAAATATTTAACTTAAATAAAAATGATAAGCACTATTATATTTTATTTCCAATGTAAATTAATTCATGTGAAAGTGATTTCATGTGCTTTTCAAATCATGGCTGGCTCGCCCCCCCGGAGGAACAGGCCAGTTAACATTATCAGGAGTGTTTGTTATATCAATCAACTTCACTTCATTCTTGTAAGCCAGCCACACTAACAGTTTTGATCCTGTCCGCGTATTGTGGATACAGCCTTAAGCGAGGTTCTGGTTTTCAAATTGTTCCGGACTGAGATCGCCGCAGACCCTGACGGCGCAGGCTGGACGCTATCGTTTTTACATTGTACCTCAGGCCCCAGGTTCACTTCCTCAGCAAGCCGGGGCGCACCGTAGCGCTGTTTTGCCTGGCTGAAGGCCTCTCTTACGACATTGTCGCAGTCCTGCCGGAACTGCTGGTGGGTATTAACGACTGTGCGCCTTGTTTGCCAATGCCGATTCCGAACTCATTCTGACGCCGATCATCATTGCCGTGTTGCTCGCGCCTGGTTTCAGCAAAAGCACCACGCTGGCTATACTGCATTTCTTTTTCCGCAGGGAGAAGTGAGTAAATGAGTATGGAAATGGAGCTTTCCCTATAATGGCGGCTGAAGCTAATCATGTGTCATGTATTGCAAATGTCAAAGTGATAAATAAAGTTTCAACAGTCTGTGTTTTTTGTGAAAACGACTCGCTATGGTGCTAACCCTATATGAGGGACTGATTGAACATCAGATATATCCCGGCTTATTTAATACTGCTTACTATGAGGGTAATAATATGTTTTCTCTTATTAAATCACGTAAAGTTTTATTCATAACAACTCTTCTGCTGTTGTCGTCTGCTGCCCAGCCAGAGCGTTCGCTCTGGGGTGCTTAGGGGACGGTGGTAGCACTAAAGAATGTGCAGAGGTTTGTTCCCTGGCGGCAGGTTTAGGCCCCCTTGGTTTTCTCATTTGCTTTTAATGTCTGAGAAGTGGTTATCCTGAGCCTTTCCTGTTCATGTAGTGAAGGCCCATTCAGAACATCATATTTAAACTATCGTAATGGAACAAAGAGTTACTTTAAAGAGCTCTTTGTTCCTTTAACCTTGATGAAGATGGTCAACGTCTGGTTTTACAAATCCGATACAGACAGGATAGCTGCTATGTTTGTTATCCATCTGGAAGGTTATCTGGCTGATAGCATCAAGCGCCAGTTGTGGCCATTGCTTCAGTACCCAGTGTGCCACTACAGTGCCACTACATTGGTGGCCGTAGGCCAAAACTGACGCCGGAGCAATGGGCGCAGGCAGGGTGCCTTATTAGGGCAGGAGTACCGCGACAGCAGGTAGCGATTATTTATGATGCGGGGCTGTCGACGCTGTACAGAAAATTCCCTGTGTTAGGGTAATGCAGTATTTCCACGGTGCGTGCCACCCAAATATGTGCTGTGGATGCTTTATAGGGTGTGCCATTTTTGTGTCAAACATGGTGAAGCATCATTCTATTTCTAACATCATGTGCCATTGAGTTGAGCAATGTGAATGCGGAAATGTGTATTTGAAACAGTTAGTTAAATGTGATTCTACTAATTCGTAATGCGAAGGTTGTAAGTTTGATTCCTGTTATTGCAACATTTCAATGTTACTGTAACTTCCGTGTTAGCCCATAACCATTCCAATTTCTACAAGACAGGTGCTTGCTATATATTTACCAATCAGTCATTTTAAAAGTGCGTCATAACCGGAGAACTGTCCTCGTCAGGAGGCCTGTTTTCAGAAAGGCAATATCCTGTTTCGACAGTAGCTTATATGTGACCGGGTTAGCAGCACATTCCCCTCCGCCACATTCCAGTACAGTTGAAATAAGGTTGGCAGTAATCAGTAACAGAAATACCCAACCGACAATACTGAACAGGTCCGGATTAATATTCAATGAACGAAATGCAACATTCATGCTACTGATTGCCAGAATTACCGCAACAGCAATAATAATCAGAATTGACGTAATCAGAGTCCAGGTATAAAAGTGTAATCCAAAAAATGCAGAACCATATCCTGTGTCACCGGGCATGATATGCAAACATATTTGCCGGGATGCCATAACTCCGGTCAGGATACTGCCAATAATTACCATCCCGTAATGTATACCTCGTAGACCAAAGCAGAGGTTAAATAAAAAGCCAAAACCGGCGATGGTGAGGCCAGCCCGCTGTAATAAGCAAATTGGACAAGGCAGCTCATGCCTGACGAGTTGATAATAAAAGGCTACAACCAGAGCAACGCATATCCCAAGGAGTCCCACCTGATTAATCAGATGAACAAATGTTGTTGGATGATGATGCGTTTTCATACACACTCCTTAAAATGACAAAGTCAGCGAATTGGTCATATGATGAATGAATGATAAAATAGTGACGATGAGTAAAACGGCCCACAGAATGTAGCTGACTTTATCCTTTCTGTTTATGGCCCCCATTGCCACGCTCAGTGCAAGCAAGAATGGCAGAAACATGAACATAAAAAACTCCTTTATTACATTGCTTGTTAATATAATCGCTGTGTATTACCGGGTCTGTATTCCAGCTTATCCACCCCGCATTAGCCGGAGCTCAGTAAGGCATCAGGAATTATTTGCGTTATTATAAATCGATTATTTCTGTGATGAGTTATCCCGGCATCTGCTGGTTACAGGGATATTTCTGGCGACAAGAGTAAGAAATATCCCGATAACTAATGGTATAATAAGCAGCATTGAGTGTGTTGAAATAGCATATCCATAAATATAGTCTTCCAGACTTACCGCAATCAGCGGAAAGATAAGAAATACAAGCGAAGCCTGGAAGGCATTAGCCTTTTGCTGAAGCGCAAAGTAGCACAGGATACCAAAAACTCCGGCAAAAGCCCCGAGATACAGGGTAGCTAATATTGAGTGTACTGAGAAGGTTGATACTTGTGGTCTTTCAAAAAACCATCCTGTCGCAGAAAGTATCAACCCAGCTAAAAGGCACGGGAGCGCATTAAATGTGATAACAGAGACAGTACAACTTCTTTTCTTACATTGTGTATATATTATGGCATGGATTAACACAGCAGAAATAAGCGCAGTGATACCCTGCCAGTGACTCTCTGTACTTGTATTCGTTTCTTCAAGAAGTATCCCCGTCAATGCAGTGATTGCGATAGTTAAGCCCGCGATCTGCATTAGTTTCGCTTTTTCATTTAGAAACAAAACCGATGCTATCAAAACGGCCACAGGCATATTCGCAAAGATAATGGCGGCAAGCCCAGAGTTGACATAGGTTTCACCATAAATCATTAGTGAGAAAGGAATGCAAAAATAAAAGATGCATATCACAAACTGGAATAATCGTTGTCCGGGAGGAAACAACAGTGTTTTTTTTCTTAACCATGCAATGATGATTAAAAAAGGTGCTGCAAACATAAACCTCATTCCGGTTGCAAACACTGGAGGGATAGTTTCAACGGCAATTCGCATGGCCAACCATGTAGTCCCCCAAGTCAGTGAAACTAGCATGAATAATATAGATATCGACACCTTGCGCATAAGATCCTCTCCGTAAAAAAATTAATTTAGCTTTTTAGCTAGAAAAAAGTAGCGTTTTCTTCACTGTGTTTTTTATATGTTTAGATAAAAATTTCTCTATCAGAAGACGCAGTTATGCTGAATGAGAAAAATAATAAATGACTCAGGCTGTTACCACACGATTGTCCACTGCGCCTGTAAGACCTGGCAGCAGTTGTCGATTTAATGTCTATTCTTGCTGGAAGGCATAAAACGCCTTGAAGATGAAGAGCTCATCATTAGTCGGGTCCCTTGTTGAGCCAGGACAAGTTTAACTTATCGCTTTCAACCCTTACGATGATAAATGATCTTATCCACCCATAATGGACATACGGCTAAATGAGTAAATTCTCAAGTAAGAGGCAGGATCTGTATCAACCAGTAAGAAGCCCCAGAAACAGCACCGGCTGAATTCCGTCAGGAAGCTCTGAAACTCGCTGAATGTACGTTGCCCGCGAACGATTGTTAATCAGCGCCATAGCAAGAATAATTGTTTGTTTCACAAGGAGATAGAAAAAACTATAGCTTTGCGCCGGGGCGGAGGCAGGAGGAGATAACTCGTTGTAATAGAATGTTTTTATATGGCGACCTTAAGAGAAATGCTTTCGCCTCGGTATACCACCCGCTATGAAGACCTGCTTCAGGTTAAGTGGCAGGTTTATCCCGATTTTCACATTCCTGATGTAATGGAACCGCAGCCACATCGTATGCAAGAACGGGCTGCGGCAAGCTGGCGATCGTTCGATAGTGCGAGTATTGAATGGTTGCCAGTTGCGGCGGATTTTACTTGTTCAGGATGACTAACCAATGTGTTTAATCTGAAACTAGCCACCTGTTCAACTTTTCGCGATCGCTTTTGTTGGCATCACTATTAAGCCTTCGTCTACATGGGTATTTGGCATCGAGAGTCCCCCAATGGAAGAGGGGAGTGATGTATTGGGCAGTGAGTTTGTTTGGTCGGGGGATTTATACGCAAAATGGCCCGAAATACGTCCGAATTTCTGTATTCGGTCTTTTTTCTTTATACCACGATAAAACCTGATTTAACATTTTTAAAACAGAAAATCAGAGCATCATGTATGCCTTTTCGTCACGTCCATCAAGGTATATTTTTGTTGTGTTCTCTGAAGTATGTCCCAGGAGTTTCTGAGCAAACCCTTCGCCGTAAGCGTCTTTATACAGTCGTCCGGATAAGCTGCGGATCTCGTGAAACGGCGGTGGGTTTTCACTGAAATTTATTCCGGTCAATTTTCGTGCCGCAACAAATTTTTTAGTCAGGCTATCAGGATGAATACTCCCGTTCGGGCTGTTTTTGCGTATGCCAGCGCTGATAAGGTATTCGCTACGGCTTACCAGGCGGCAACGATCAATCACCGTACTGAGGCGTAAACCCATGGAAGGAGGGGTGAGCGAAAGTGGCAGAGCGATTTTCATCTCGGTCTTGATTTGCTTAACGTACAGTCGCTCATCAATAATGTGACTGAACTGAGACTGTAATATAAAATTGTGTAATTGCCTGTGTTTGATATGTTCACTCCAGTAACGGGGACAGGCAATTATGGACGAAAAGAAACTCAAAGCCCTTGCGGTTGAACTGACTAAAGGCCTTAAAACCGAAGCCGACCTCAATCCGTTTTCCCGTATGCTGACGAAATTAACCGTCGAAACGGTGCTCAATGCGGAGCTGGCTGACCACCCCGGGTATGAGAAAAATGCGCCCAAAACAGGCTCAAACACCCGTAATGGCTACTCGTCCAAAACGGTGTTGTGCGATGACGGCGAGATAGAACTCAACACACCGCGTGACCGTGAAAACACCTTCGAACCACAGCTGCTTAAGAAGCACCAGACGCGCATTACGCAGATGGACAGCCAAATTTTATCCCTCTACGCCAAAGGCATGACTACCCGCGAAATCGTCGCCACCTTCAAAGAGATGTACGACGCCAATGTGTCACCCTCGCTGATATCTAAAGTCACCGACGCCGTAAAAGAGCAGGTCACTGAGAGGCAAAACCGGCAACCGGATGCGCTGTACCCCATTGTTTATATGGACTGCATTGTTGTCAAAGTCCGTCAGAATGGCAGCGTAATCAACAAAGCCGTCTTCCTGGCACTGGGTATCAACACCGAAGGCCAGAAAGAGTTACTGGGTAGGTGGCTGGCCGAAAATGAAGGCGAAAAGTTCTGGCTAAGCGTGCTGACGGAGCTGAAAACCCGGGGCGTTCAGGACATCCTGATTGCCTGTGTGGATGGTCTGAAGGGCTTCCCGGATGCGATAAACAGCGTCTTCCCGCAGCCCCATATCCAGCTGTGCAGTATCCACATGGTGCGTAACAGTCTGAAATACGTAGCCTGGAAAGGCTACAAAGTCGCCACCAGCGGCCTCAGGCCCCGACCGAAGAGGCGGCACTGATGGCGATGGATGCGTTCGCGAAAGCCCGGGACGATAAATATCCGCAAATCAGCAAAAGCTGGCGTGCGCACTGGGAAAACCTCAATACGCTCTTCAGTTATCCGCCGGATATCCGCAAGGCCATCTACACCACAAACGCAATCTAATCCCTGAACTGCGTGATCCGTGCCGCGATTAAGAAACGCAAGGTGTTCCCGACGGATGACTCAGTACGAAAAGTTATTTATCTGGCGATCAAGGATGCGTCAAAAAATGGAGTATGCCGATCCAGAACTGGCGGCTGGCGATGAGCCGTTTTATTATCGAGTTCGGTGACCGCCTGAGCGATCACCTTTAATAACTGGGCAGTTACACAGAATTACTGACAGGCTCATTCTTTTGTGTTGCGCCTCTCTGTTTCTATTGTTTTAGATAGCCATGAGAGCTCCGTCGCTGAGAATTTTAGTCGTGGGGTTCTTTCTTCTGCACCGGGTGGGCGCATTTCATAACTGCAGGACCACCTGCTGAATACTGTATAGCTCTGTATATCGCATGTTGTTGAGGTCAGTGTGCAATTCCTCGGTACTGGCTTGTCCTGTATAGGGCTGGAGATTTCTGGGCAATGTCCTTTTGGACCTGAACATATGTTTTTGATTGAAAATGGCATCGTGTTTTATCCTTTACACTGTGAAATGTTGTTTTGTGCTCTTCTGTTGTGATTGGTGATGTGACGGGATCGTCCATGCACCCTTCCTTTTATTGACGGCGTATCAGTCCATTGATGCCATGCTTGCTTAATTTGTCCAGCATCAGCAAGCCGTCGTTTTCTTTCTGCTGCAATTCAAGCAACTTAAACCGTATTTCGTTAAGTAAAGGTTTAATAACTCCGCGCTTGCGAACCACCTTTTTGATAACGTCTTTTTCGAAGTATAAACGGCAGAAATGATTTTCATAATTCGCCTATACTCTTCACCCAGCGCTGGCAAATCTTCAACGCTGAAAGGCTGGGGAGAAGGGCGTCCAGTTGCTGAACGGAGAGCGAACCATACGCCCTGATTCCACGTGTTATCAAACTTCATACCGTGGTTATCATCCAGACAAGGCGCTTGAGGTTGCTCATGTCTTTTGGGGAAAGAGGTTCGGTGGTGGGTACTGGATATCCTGGATCGGGAAGTGGGTTCCACTGGTGCCAAATACAGGGGGCTGGTAAACCGGGTGGATACCTCAAATCCTGACAGGCCAGAGCACCAGCCTGATAAAATCGTATTACTGATTTCTAACCAGTGGCACATTAATTGTACCAGCTCAGACTCCAACTGACAGTTTGCTTTAAGCGAGTAGCGGACGTGACCTGCCCCCAGGAGTAAAAACAAACTTTCTATTGATACATTTAATTAACTTATTTATAACGTTATATTCCAAATACAAACTTGTTCAATTGGGCATGTATGGACATTCAAATCACACATCAAGTTACTGAATTTGATAAAGAAGAACTATTAGCCGGATTAAGAAGCTACAATGCTCAGTTCGTCGATTTTAGTAAAAATGGGCAGCTTGGGGTCTACTGCAGAAACGAAAGCGGCGAAATGGTAGGCGGATTAATTGCTGACAGAAAAGGTCCGTGGCTCTGCATCGACTATCTTTGGGTAAGTGAATCTGCAAGGAACTGCGGTCTGGGGAGCAAACTTATGGCGATGGCCGAAAAAGAAGGTTTGCGGAAAGGCTGTGCTCATGGACTTGTAGATACCTTTAGCTTCCAGGCTCTCCCTTTTTATGAAAAACAGGGTTATATACTTCAAATGTCGCTACCGGACTTTCCTAAAGTAGGTTCGCAAAGGCATTATTTAATTAAGCTCGGTTTATAGCTTTGCTGCATTTGAATACCCATAGCTTTATGAAAGCTGTAATCAGGTAGCTTTAAAATATATCGTACCGTTGGCCTGTACACACCATGATCAGCGTCCGCTTCTGGCACAGGGCGGACAGTCAGATTAGGTTTGGCTGTCAGCTCACATTTGAGCTAATACCCCCTGGCACGGCTAGAGATACTCAGACAGCCGCTTGTAGGCGGCATGGTACGGATACAAAAACATATAGCGCTGTTATATAAACTGTAAACTGGGCTGTGCGTATAATACGAATCTTTCACTCAGAGAAACCTGCTGACAGCGTTAGTACTCCATTAATTAATTTTGTACTAAATCTCTGTGGTATGGCACAGGCGTTTAGAAGACAGGTCAATTGCGATCTGCTAGCTGGGATTTCGTCGCGCCGCTCAAAAATGCACAGAGTTTTTCACCCGCCGTCAATGGCTCAATGGGCGTTTTTCCGAGGGCGGTCTCAGTCATGACGATGGCAGGACCAATAAGCATGGACCATACTTCACTCGCGTCTTGCTCAAGCGATGTGAAGGCAAGGAACAGTGTTTTATCTGAAGGAAAGCGGTGCTGAGTATTAAAAAGTTTCAGCCAGGCGCGGGACTGCCGGTCGGCCTGGGCTGATCGCGTGCCGAAGCGGAGTACTCTTTTTAGTATGGCGATACCCACAATGCCTGGCCCCAGAATAAAGGGACTCCCGACGTTTATGGTGACGCCGACCCCGAGAAAAATGAGGGCGAATGACAACACGTTATCTACTCTTCTGGTCAGAGTACTGTACAGCTTTTCCAGAGAGTACCGGTAAAGAATTTGATAACTGATTTCATCCTTGCTCATACATCTCCAGATGTTTTTTCGATTACGCTCCGGTATGCTCCCGGAATTCTGACAGATTCTGCAATTATGCCACACTTCCTGGAGGGTATTAATTAGATAGAATATAAATAGAAGGCAAATATTTTGAGCTTTTAGTCGATATCGCTTTGAATATCATTTCTCCTGCACCAGGAGATGCTGTTGTCGAGAATCGTGTCAAACGTTGCTGCGTCGGTCGGACTGCACAGGGTAACTCTCGCAGTCAGACTCTCATTATGGTCTCTAAATTGGATAACCCGCAGTCGTAACACGCCGGATGTCACGACTGACGCTATTATTACCCTGGCTTGTTAAAGCGGCATGACCACATTTTCTATATATAATAATTGGTTGTCTTTCGACCAGTATTGTCGAGTTTTTTGGTTTAATTCAACAATCCATTTAAAAACGCCTGCCGTTGCCAGATCAGTACAGTATTTTTCATAGGAATGCTCCCCCGAAAAGTGTTTATCTGAAGTCAATTTTATTAATTGCGTATTCGGTGTTGAATTGACTTTAATCAGCTTTCTATTGCTTTTAATAGAAATGAAGTGGCCTGCATGAGTGATAATTTTCACATTGCCGGTAGCAACAAAATAGATGTAATAAGCGATATTATTATATTCCAGATCGATTAGAAATGCGTTGAAATTTGCATCCTTTCTGACGCGCTCGAAAAAGTGGTTAAGCATAAGCTGTAATTCCATTTGTTAACCTATTGTAAGTTATAATGTTATATGTTGTGTTAGAGTATTGTTGCTTAAAAGCAGCCATACAAAGATGTTACCTAAAAGCAATAATAATCGCCTGGTATCATATAGTTTACGTTATGATTGGAATAGTGTTGCAATTGTTACTGATTATTTCTCGTAGCGCGTTTTTTTGACCACTAATAGATGCGTCAATCCATTTCATTTGTAGTTTTTCTGAACGTCATGAAAAGTCATAATATATAAAAATCAGTTAATTAATTGATGTTTAGATAAGGATTACAGTGACGGAGAGGTTTGGCGTGGCGACTTTATAGGTTTTGAAAAAGCGGCTAACTCGCTGGCAGGATAATTGGTAGCCAGCCTGCGAATGGGGGCAAAATCGTAATAACATCAGCATAAATAATAATATTCATGAATGTTTTATGTGACGCAGCAGTTGAATTGAAGTGATGTTTTACCTGTTCAGGATTGTCCCGATAAAAATGTTCCTCGATAAAAGTCGATCACCTTGCGCCGAAAAAAAACAGGCTAAGTGACAGAAGAACAAAATCCATCAGGAAAATAAAATTTATAAATATCAATGAGTAAAAATGGTTGTGGAGAAGGTGGCTATTTTTTGAAAGCAAGAAATATAAACAAAGTGTAGCTATGCATAGTTATCTAAAAGGAGAACTACCGTGACTAACATAACACTATCCACCCAGCACTACAGAATCCATAGAAGTGACGTTGAACCAGTAAAAGAAAAAACAACGGAGAAGGACATTTTTGCGAAAAGTATTACTGCCGTTAGAAATAGCTTTATCAGCCTGTCGACGAGTCTGTCAGATCGTTTTAGCCTGCATCAACAAACAGACATACCGACTACCCATTTTCATCGTGGGAGCGCCTCTGAGGGTAGGTCAGTATTAACCAGTAAAACTGTTAAAGATTTTATGCTGCAAAAGCTCAATAGCCTGGATATCAAAGGTAATGCGAGTAAAGATCCGGCCTATGCTCGTCAGACATGCGAAGCCATATTATCAGCCGTGTACAGTAATAATAAAGATCACTGTTGTAAATTACTCATCAGTAAAGGGGTCAGTATTACCCCCTTTCTGAAAGAGATAGGAGAGGCTGCGCAGAATGCGGGGCTACCTGGGGAGATAAAAAATGGTGTATTTACTCCAGGTGGGGCAGGGGCGAATCCTTTTGTCGTCCCCCTCATTGCTTCCGCGAGTATTAAATATCCGCATATGTTTATAAATCATAATCAGCAGGTATCTTTTAAAGCGTATGCTGAGAAAATCGTTATGAAAGAGGTTACGCCGCTGTTTAATAAGGGGACGATGCCAACGCCACAACAATTTCAGTTAACTATAGAAAATATTGCGAATAAGTATCTTCAGAATGCCTCCTGAAGGTAGTAAATACAATACTGCTATTAACCATATGAATTAATAGCAGATTTTCTGAAACTATATATTCATTTTTATGGCGACGCTTTTAACAAAACGTCGTCATATTTATTTTAATATAAAAATCAAATGGATACACTTAAAACTTAAAATAATTGTTATTACTCTAAATGCCGGTATAACCAGACAGCTTTTTTTGAAACGCTGCGTGTTGTTAAGTTTATGATACCCGCGCACGGATGATGTCTCGATAAGGATTAATGGTCTGTTAACTGTCAGGAGAGGTTATGCCGCCTTTAAAAAAAATTGTGCTGCGCCTGTTTGTGGGGGCGATGGTCGCCACGGTAACGACACCTGCATTGGCGCTGGTTTGCCTTGAGGATCACTCCGCTAAAGAGTGTGCTATATCGTGTGCTGAGGCGATGTGGTTTATGTTTCCGATATGTTTTTAAGGAGGAAGAGTATTGAAGGTGAACAGGCGATAGTGAGTAGCTCGCTGCGCCAGGGGATAACCCTCCCCTGGCGCAGCCAGTTATATTTTATTGCGATGATAACAAAGCATTTACTCGCTAATGGTGAAATTCGCTATTTACAACAGCGCACGCTTACTAAGCAAAAAAATCTGCACACGCTATCTTTTTATATCTGTCCTGGATAATGAACGACAGGAAAAACATGATGCGGCCTGAAGAGATTTATCAGCGAATAGAGGCAAAGAATTGGCGGCATGTCTGGGTGGTTGGCGATATTCACGGCTGTTTTTCAATGTTAATGAAAAGGTTACGTGAGTGTCGATTTGATCCGCAACAAGACTTGTTAGTTTCTGTGGGCGATCTCATTGATAGAGGCCCGGACAGCCTGGGTTGCCTGGCTTTACTGCGTGAGTCCTGGATGACGGCGGTTCGCGGCAATCATGAACAAATGGCGCTGGATGCGCGGGCCTCATCGCAGTCGACGCTGTGGTTGATGAATGGTGGCGACTGGTTTACCCGCCTGACCGCTGAACACGCTGCGCAAGCTGAAGCGCTTTTTATCCTTTGTCAGCGACTGCCCTGGATACTGGAAGTTCGCTGCCGCCATAGCACGCATGTGATCGCTCATGCTGATTATCCAGCGTCAACCTATCAATGGCAAAAAAAGGTCGACTTACATCAGGTTCTCTGGAGCCGCGAACGGCTCATAAATAAGCGCGGTGGGATTAGCGGAGCCGATCATTTTTGGTTTGGCCATACGCCGTTGCGCAGGCGCATGGATTTCGCCAACGTACACTATATTGATACGGGCGCGGTATTTGGCGGGCAATTGACGTTAGCGCGGATACAATAGCGGTATCAGCGACCAGGGTTAAAAATCGCTATATTGCTGCGCAGGTCGCCAGAAGCCGTCGATAAAATCCTCTACCGGAAAACAGCCGCCATGGCGAATCCGTTGATCGTCCATCGAATAAAGACATTGCTGCTCGGTATCGTAGATGTCCACGACAATATCCTCGCATCCTCCATCCAGGTAACATACAAAAAGTACCAGCGCGAACATTACATCCTCAATGTTAACTACTTTACACGATAGTGTAGGAGAGGTTAGCGCAGGGGGGAAATGAGAAAAGGAAGAATAAATAACCCGCCTGGCGACGGGTTCTTTTTGAGTCAGGCAAGACGCATAACCCAGGCATCAGATTTAGGATCGTAATGAGTACGGAACAAAACGGAATGTTCCCCGTTGAGAATGGCGGGAACGCTGGTTTCGGCATCCCAGGCGTCCAGTTGCATACATAAATCCGGATCGGATTTACAGGGGATAGTTAACGTTCGCTCCCCCGGCGATTCGCCATGTAATTCGGCATCGTCGATTTCAAAAGCGCCAATGCGCACACTGGTTTTCATCATCGTGCTCTCCGTTAATACGCTAATTGTGGTACGACCAGTTTAGTCGTCCATTTTTCAGCGTAGTCAATGTACGCAAAAGCGCCAGTCAAAAAGTGCGGTTTTTTTGTGCGCCTTTTAACTATTACCAGTAAAGAGTTTGCCATCCCGCACCAGTTCACGCGGGTAACTGTTCTTTATTCTTGAGCCGATACGTTTTGCCAGACCAAGCGGCTGACGCTGGAACGTCACCAGGACATCATCAGCGGCAGGGGGTGTTTGCGGATAAATATCCCGACCGCGATACCACTCCTCCGCCTCTTGCGCAGAGAGTTCGAATGCGTGAGCATGAGTCGGGCAGGCAAGGGCTATCGTCGCCTCATGTTGCCAGCGATAGCCTTTATTATGACTTTCAGCCAGTTTAATGCCGAGCCGGGAAAAACGGACTTTTCCGATCAGTGATTCAATCTCTGCCGGGAACAGCCAGACCTCTTTTTCACGCTGCCAAAGATGGAGATTTTCATCCCATAACAGTCCGACGGCGTTGGCCGCCTGGGTAACGTGTAATGCTTCGCGGCCTTTGAGGGGGGTAAAAGGAAACGCCCCCACTTTATACCCCGGCGCGGGCATGGCTGGAAGGGATGACATTTTACGCAGACGTGCGACGAAGAATCCTTCGCAGTCGTAAATTTGCGGGAAGACGTGCAGGAAGCCTTCCGGGGTGAGGGCGCGGTCAGCGTCAGGAAACAGATCACCCAGCGGCAAAAATTCAACGGCGTCGGCGTAGGTCTCTTGCAGCCAGAGGCAGACCTCTTCGTTTTCCTGGCGATTTAACGTGCAGGTGGAGTAGACCAGCGTGCCGCCGGGTCGTAAAGCATGAAAAGCGCTGTTGAGCAGTTCCCGCTGTGTCGCCGCGATATCCAGATTGCTTTCTGGCGACCAGTTTTTTAGCGCATCAGGATCTTTACGTACTACGCCTTCGCCAGAGCAGGGCGCATCCAGCAGGATAGCGTCAAACATCTCCGGTAACGCAGCGCCAAATACGCGGCCATCGAAATGCGTCAGTGCGGTATTGGCGATTCCACATCGGCTGATATTAGCGTGCAGAACTTTGACGCGGCTGGCCGAAAATTCGTTGGCCAGAATGGCGCCGCGGTTCCCCATGCGGGCAGCGATCTGCGTGGTTTTGGAGCCAGGCGCCGCTGCCATATCCATGACCCGCTGCGGATGATTATCATCGGCGAACAGGGCCGCGACCGGCAGCATCGAACTGGCCTCCTGAATGTAAAACAGGCCGCTTAAATGCTCAGCGGTACTGCCAAGCGGCAATGCCTCTTCATCATCGCGCTCGATCCAGAATCCTTCATGACACCACGGAATTGGCGTGAGCGACCAGCCGTAGGGCGCGATTAGGGCAAGGAAATCAGCCACGGATATTTTAAGCGTATTGATGCGTATACTGCGGCGCAACGGGCGTTGGCAGGCCGAAATAAATTCATCAAAAGAGAGCGTGGAAGGCATTGCTTCACGCATTTGCGTCAGAAAAGCGTCAGGAAAATAGACAGCGTGTTGAGCCACAGGTGTATCGCCGGCAAAAAAACAGGCGCGCAGTGTAGCATAAAACGCTCCGGCGCGAGTACGCCGGAGCCGGGTGTTTAACGTGGCAGAGCGGTACCCCATTCACGCCACTCTTTCGGTTCGCTCTCTTGTAACAGGAAATGCTTACCGGCTTGCGCTTTTGGCGCCAGCGGCGTACCTGGTGGAGTAGCGAAGGCGATACCGCCACGGATGAACTGATTAAATGTCCCCGTTTTCACCACGCCGCCTGTCAGACCAAAGTCGAGACTATAGCCGGAGGCAAGCCAGAATACGGAGTTATTACGCACCAGATATTGGTAACGCTTACTGATGCGCAAGGTGATCATCACGCGATCGGAGAGCGACCCCAGGGACATTCCGGTGACGGTTCCCACTTCGATACCGCGAAACAGGACGGGGGTACCAATATTAAGCGAGCCTGCTTCTGGCGCCTCCACGACGATGCTTAACCCATCCAGATAGCGTGAGTCGGTAATCGTGGCTTCCTGCAGTTCAAAGTCGCGCCGTGCCGCGCCGCGTCCTGGCTCAACGTTAATATAGGGCTGGAGAATCGTATCCAGATGCTCGACGCCCGCCGCGGAAATTTGTGGCGTGATAACGGAAAAACGTGTCCCGGCGCGGGCAAATGTCTGTACATACTCCGGATAAAGTACGGCTTTTGCCTGCACTTCATTACGTGCGGTGATCAATTCCAGCGTCTGGATCTGGCCGATATCAATACCGAGGTAACGAATGGGCATCCCTTCCGCCAATTTTCCGGCGTCGAACGCGTGCAGCGTAATTTGTCCGCCTACCGCGCGAGCGGAGGTTTCTGAAGCATAAAGAATGCGTTTATCGCCTTTGCGCCGACTGGCGCTGGCGCCGCTCAGGTTATCAAAACTAATGGCCCCTTTCAGCGCGCGGGAGAGTGGCGAGGCCTGTACCGTTAGGCCGCTGCCGTTAAGTTGCACCTTCGCGCCGCCTTCCGCCCAGAACACGCTATTGCTGGTTAACAGGTGGCGATATTCCGGCTTAATATGCAGGTCGATGTCAAAGGTATTGGCGCGTGGGCGAACGGTGATGACTTCGCCTACTTCAAATTTTCGATACAGCACGACGGAACCTGCCTGGACATCCGGCAACGTTTCGGCTGTCAGCGTCAGGGTGGTAGTCGGTAAGTCACTGAGACTATTTTCCAGCGCTTTTTCCAGGTTAGCATAGAGCGGGTAGGTGGATTTCATCTTCCCGCTCGTACCGGGTAAAATACGAATTCCGCCGTCAATCCACTCGCTGGCGCTGGCGCCGAGGAACTCTACGCCGTCAAGGCCGACTTTGACATCCACCCGGCTGTTGACCACGAATTTACTGTCGCCCTGTACCAAATCCCGGTGCTGCGGTTCAATCGCGACGATGAATGACACGCCTTTACTGGATAAGTTGCGCTCAATGACCTGGCCAATTTTTACGCCATGTAAAATTAACGGCTGGCCCGGTTCGATACCGTAACTTTCCGGGGCCGTCAGCGTCAGGGTTAAGGCATTCGCCTCATGCAGCAGGGCCTTTTCACCCGGCACCACCACAAATTCACTGCGCGGTTCGCCGTCGCCCGGCACCAGCTCGAAGGTTTTTCCGGTTAACAACGAACTGATATTCGCGTCGCTCAGCGACAGTTTGGGATTGCGTAACTCAATACGCGTATTTTCCCGCATCAGCGGAACAACGCTGGGATCGACGGTCATCTCTCCGGTGACTTTACCGCCAGGGTTGAGCGTCAGTTTAGAAAGCTCACCCACCTCCAGTCCCTGGTACATGAGCGGCGTAGATTCCGCCTTCAGACCGTCTCCGCTGGGCAGCTCAAGTTTAACGATTACCCCTCGTTGGCTGTGGGCTAAATCTTTATATAAGCCGAACGTGTCATCCTGGGCGGCGGGTTTGGAATTGTCCGGCGAATCAAACGCAATCGCGCCATTGACCAGGGCTGCGAGGCTCTCCAGTTTCACCTTCGCGCCGCTCAGGCTTAGATCGGCGTCAATGCCGGAGACATTCCAAAAACGGCTGCCTTTTTTCACCAGATCGGTAAACCGTCGCTCAATCAGAACGTCAATCGTCACGCCCTGTTTGTTAGGGTTAATCGAATAGTCATACACCCGTCCGACAGGGATTTTACGGAAATAGACCAGTGAACCGCTATTAAGCGAACCGAGATCCGGCGCATTGAGATGAATCATCAGATCGCCGTTGCTAAGCCGGTATTTAGGCTGTGTATCCAGGGCGACGAAATGATCTCTGGGCTTGCCTTTACCTGGCATCATACCGATGTAATTCCCGCCGACCAACGCATCCAGGCCGGAAACGCCCGCCAGCGAGGCTTTGGGCGTCACCAGCCAGAATTGCGTCTCTTCGCGCAACGCATCTTCCATATCTGATTTGATACTGACGCGAACTTCAATTTTGCGCAGATCTTTGCTCAGACTGACATCTTCCACGGTGCCGACTTCTACTCCCTGATAACGCACGGGAGTACGGCCCGGTACGATACCGTCCGCCGACATAAAATCGATAGTCACGCTATTGCCGCGATCCTGGTAGCTATCCCATACCAGCCACCCCGCGATCATTAGCGCGATAAGCGGTAGCAGCCAGAAAGGTGAAATACGGCGTTTGGTTTTAATTTGCGCTTCAGTCTTCGAAGCGGGCGTTTCCTGACTCATGTGCATCCCAAAGTAAGCGGCTATCCAGCCATTCCACTGCAAGAATAGTCAAAATTACCGCTGCGCCGAAATAAAACGCAGCCGGTCCCATAGTAAAAGCCAGAATCTGATCGCGATTAATCAGAGACATGGTTAACGAGATAACGAAAAGATCAAGCATCGACCAGCGGCCTATCCATGTCACCAGACGCAGCAACAGAATTCGCGTCCGCAGTCCCTGTTGGCATTTAAAATGGATACTCAACAGTAGCGTAAACATCACGATGACTTTGGTAAACGGCACCAAAATACTGGCGATAAAAACGACGGCGGCGACGGCGATATTGCTGCTGGCAAGCGACATAATGCCCGACAGGATAGTATCTTCCTGACGCCCGCCATTAATGTAGATTACCGAGATAGGCAGCAGGTTTGCCGGCAGCAAAAAGACAATAGACGCCAGCAAGGCCGCCCAACACTTCTGTATGCTCTGTTTTCTGCGTAACCGTAGCGGAATATGACAACGCGGGCAGCGTCCTTTCGCATCCGGATAGCCGCTAAAGTGGCAGCCAAGACAGACGCGCAATCTTTCGTCCGCACGTTGAGCAGGGCGCTGCGGATAAAATCGTTCCCATAGTTGTTCCACATTCAGATGAATCATAGTCAGAATGCTAAGAACCACCAACGAAACGAACGCTAAAAGCCCGATGCCCGGCTGCAGAAAGGCATAGTCCTGCACTTTGATAGAGGCAACGCCAATACCGACCAGATAGATGTCCAGCATCACCCACTCTTTCAGTTTTTCCAGCATCAGCAGGACTGGACGCAGATTCATGCCGAGAAGGCTGCCAAACCACAGATAAGCAATTGAAAAAACGAGAATAAGCGGCGCGCCAACCACGCAAAAGAGCACCATTGCGGCGGTTAACGGATCGCCCTGCTGCGTCATTTGCCAGATGCCGTGCATCACATTGGCATCAATGCGTACGCCCAACAGGTAGATATGGAGTAACGGTTCGCTCCAGGCAAACGGCATTAATAGCAGCATGGTTACCGCCATCGCGGTCAGCCGCGTCAGCGACCAGTCGCGCCCATCGCGAATTTTGGCCTGGCAACGAGGACAATAAGCGCTTTGATGAGCGCTCATCTCCGGCAAGCTGAACAGCATGTCGCATTCAGGGCAGCGCTGGTAGTGGCTGCGCGGCAGCGCTTCGCTAATTGACCTGATCGTTAGCTTTTTTGTTGGCGTGACGTGTGAGGTGTTCAGAGCCATGTATCGTGAATCAAAGTGTTAGAATAATGTAATCTTAACTCATGACAGGAATAATCTTGAGCAAGAACGCATTTAATGCTTATTTTAATAGCCTGTGTTTAGGAGTAAGACCACGAAGTGATTATATAATGAGCAAAACAGAACTATACGCGGCGTTAAACCGCGATTTTCAGTCGTTAATGGCAGGTGAAACCAGCTTTCTGGCCACGCTGGCGAATACCAGCGCGCTACTGTTCGAACGCCTTACCGAGGTGAACTGGGCGGGATTTTATCTCCTCGAAGGCGATACGCTGGTGTTGGGGCCGTTTCAGGGGCGAATCGCCTGTGTGCGGATTCCGGTTGGTCGCGGCGTGTGCGGCGCAGCGGTAGCGCAGAATAAGGTTCAACGTATTGATGATGTTCATGCGTTTGACGGCCATATTGCCTGTGATGCCGCCAGCAACGCCGAAATTGTGCTGCCTGTCACGGTTGGCGAACGGATTATCGGCGTGCTGGATATAGATAGCACGGCGTTTGGCCGTTTTACCGAAGAAGATGAACACGGCCTGCGTACGCTGGTCGCACAGCTTGAAACCGTGCTTGCAACGACGGATTACAAAAAATTCTTTGCGAGCGTCGCAGGATAATCAACGGATAACGTAGCAATTACTGATGGCGTCATTATAATGACGCCTGTTCATGCCTGCTGCTTGTTGGCTACGTCCGTTGTAATCAGGAAATTTCATGGAAAATCAACCTAAGTTGAATAGCAGTAAAGAAGTTATCGCGTTTCTGGCCGAGCGTTTTCCTCACTGTTTTAGTGCGGAAGGCGAAGCTCGCCCGCTGAAAATTGGTATTTTTCAGGATCTGGTAGAGCGAGTTGGGGGCGAAATGAACCTCAGCAAAACGCAACTTCGTTCCGCTTTACGTCTTTATACTTCAAGCTGGCGTTACCTGTACGGCGTTAAGCCGGGCGCAACGCGCGTCGACCTTGATGGCAATCCGTGCGGCGAGCTGGAAGAACAGCATGTCGAACATGCGCGTAAGCAGCTTGAAGAAGCCAAAGCCCGTGTTCAGGCGCAGCGCGCAGAGCAGCAAGCGAAAAAACGCGAAGCTGCCGCGGCGGCTGGCGAAAAAGAAGACGCGCCGCGACGCGAGCGTAAACCTCGCCCGGTAGCGCGTCGTAAAGAAGGCGCTGAACGTAAACCTCGCGCTGATAAACCGACGACGAAAGCGCCGCGTGCGCCTCGCGAAGAGAAGCACACGCCGGTTTCTGATATTTCAGTATTGACCGTAGGGCAGTCCCTCAAGGTGAAAGCGGGTAATAATGCGATGGATGCCACCGTATTAGAAATCACCAAAGATGGTGTCCGTGTACAGCTGAATTCGGGTATGTCTTTGATTGTACGCGCAGAACACCTGGTGTTCTGAAACGGAGGCCAGGCCTGGCATGAACACTTTTTTTAGGCTTACCGCGTTAGCTGGCCTGCTTGCATTAGCAGGCCAGTCCTTCGCCGTGGAAGATATTACGCGTGCCGATCAAATTCCCGTACTAAAGGAAGAGACGCAACATGCGACGGTGAGCGAGCGCGTAACGTCGCGTTTTACCCGCTCCCACTATCGCCAGTTCGATCTGGATGAGGCATTTTCGGCAAAGATTTTTGATCGCTATCTGAATCTTCTCGACTATAGCCACAACGTTTTGTTGGCGAGCGATGTCGAGCAGTTTGCGAAAAAGAAAACCGTGTTGGGCGATGAGCTGCGCACGGGTAAGCTGGATGTTTTTTACGATCTTTATAACCTGGCGCAAAAGCGCCGGTTTGAACGTTACCAGTACGCGCTAAAAGTGCTGGAACGGCCAATGGATTTCACCGGAAACGATACGTTTAACCTGGACCGCAGTAAAGCGCCCTGGCCGAAAGATGAGGCTGAGCTAAATGCGCTGTGGGATGGTAAAGTGAAATTCGATGAGCTCAGTCTGAAACTCACCGGCAAGAGCGACAAAGAAATTCGCGAAACGCTGACGCGTCGCTACAAATTCGCTATTCGTCGCCTGGCGCAGACCAACAGTGAAGATGTGTTCTCACTGGCGATGACCGCTTTTGCGCGTGAAATCGACCCGCATACGAATTATCTTTCTCCCCGCAATACCGAGCAGTTTAATACCGAAATGAGCCTGTCTCTGGAAGGTATCGGCGCGGTGCTGCAAATGGATGACGATTACACTGTCATTAACTCATTGGTCGCCGGCGGCCCAGCAGCGAAGAGCAAGTCGATTAGCGTCGGCGATCGTATCGTCGGCGTAGGGCAGGCCGGAAAACCGATGGTCGACGTCATTGGCTGGCGTCTTGACGATGTGGTGGCGCTGATCAAAGGGCCAAAAGGCAGCAAGGTCCGACTGGAAATACTGCCGGCTGGTAAAGGGACGAAAACGCGTATCATCACGCTGACGCGTGAACGGATTCGTCTTGAAGATCGCGCGGTTAAAATGTCGGTGAAAACCGTCGGCAAGGAAAAAGTTGGCGTACTGGATATTCCTGGCTTCTATGTTGGCTTGACCGATGATGTCAAAGTTCAGCTTCAGAAGCTGGAAAAACAGAATGTTAACAGCATCGTTATCGATCTGCGTTCAAACGGCGGTGGGGCGCTGACGGAAGCCGTTTCGCTTTCCGGTCTGTTTATCCCTTCTGGTCCGATAGTTCAGGTGCGCGACAATAACGGCAAAGTGCGTGAGGATAGCGACACCGACGGCGTGGTCTACTACAAAGGCCCGCTGGTGGTGCTGGTCGATCGTTTCAGTGCCTCGGCATCGGAAATCTTCGCTGCCGCGATGCAGGATTATGGTCGCGCGCTGATTGTCGGTGAGCCGACCTTCGGTAAAGGGACGGTACAGCAATATCGTTCGCTAAACCGAATTTACGATCAGATGCTTCGCCCGGAATGGCCTGCGCTGGGTTCGGTGCAGTACACCATTCAGAAGTTTTACCGTGTCAACGGCGGTAGTACGCAGCGTAAAGGGGTCACGCCGGATATCATCATGCCGACTGGCAATGAAGAGACGGAAACCGGAGAAAAATTTGAAGATAACGCCTTGCCGTGGGATAGCATTGATGCGGCGAAATACGTGAAATCGGACGATTTGGCCCCGTTTGGCCCGGAATTATTGAAAGAACACAACGCGCGTATCGCCAAAGATCCTGAGTTTCAGTACATCATGAAGGATATTGCACGTTTCAATGCCATGAAGGATAAGCGCAACATCGTCTCTCTGAATTATGCGCAGCGTGAGAAAGAGAACAATGAAGAAGACGCTCTGCGTCTGGCGCGTATTAACGATCGGTTTAAACGTGAGGGTAAACCGTTGCTGAAGAAACTGGATGATCTGCCAAAGGATTACCAGGAGCCGGACCCGTACCTTGATGAAACGGTGAAGATTGCTCTGGACCTGGCGCATCTTGAAAAAGAAAAACCAGCGGAGCAGGCGGCAGCCAATAAGTAACGCTAAACAGGCACAAAAAATTGTGCCTGTTTTTTTTGTCTATGGAAAACCCCCAGCTAGGCTGGGGGTTCCGGAAAGCTTTCAGCTTTAAGTCAGTTATTAAAACCCCTTTTGATTTGTTAAAACATCTTGCGGTCTGG